>NZ_KB290929.1:173411-186157 GCF_000318175.2 Selenomonas sp. oral taxon 138 str. F0429
CCCCTTTACCTCGATGCTGCCGTTCTCGATGGTTTTGGGTCCAATGGCGATGCGTACGGGATAGCCGATCAGATCACAGTCGTTGAACTTCACGCCCGCGCGCTCACGCCGATCATCCAGCAGGACATCGACACCTGCCGCACGCAGCTCCTCGTAGATCGCCTCGGCGTACGCGAGCTGCTCCTCCACCTTGGCATTGACGGCTACGACAACGACCTCATACGGCGCAATCGCACGTGGCCAGATGATGCCGTGCTCGTCATGGTTCTGCTCTATCGCTGCCGCCATCGTGCGCCCGACACCGATACCGTAGCACCCCATCTGCATGGGCTGTGCCTTGCCCGCCTCGTCGAGGAAGGTCGCGCCCATTGCTTCGCTGTACTTTGTTCCGAGCGCAAAGATCTGTCCCGCCTCGATGCCGCGCCCGATGTGGAGATGTCCCTGCTCACAGACGGGACACGCATCCCCCTCTTCGACCAGGCGAATATCCGCCACCGTCACCGCTCCGAAGTCACGCTTCGGATTCACATTCATATAGTGGAAATCCGCCTCGTTTGCCCCCGAAACGGCATTATGCATCCGCATCGCCGTCTCATCGACAACGATATGCGTGCCCTCCTTGATGCCGATTGGGCTCATAAAGCCGGGGCAGCCGCCCACTGCACGGATTGCCTCTTCCTCCGCCATACGCAGTTCACGCGCGCCCGGAACGGCATTTGCGAGCTTGATCTCGTTGACCTCGTGGTCGCCGCGCAGGAATGCGAGGATAAGGGTATCGTCCTCCGTCTGATAGGCGACCGCCTTGATCGTTTTTTCCACGGGAATCTTGAGGTATTCTGCAAGCAGAGCAATCGTACTCGTATGCGGGGTCGCCACCTTCTCAAGCGGCAGTTCCGCCTCGTCGGGTGCGTCAATCGGACGCAGTGCCGCCTTCTCATCGCTCGCCGCATAGCTGCACGCATTGCAGCACGCAATACGCGACTCGCCTTCCGGCGCAAGCACGGTGAATTCCTCCGAATGCCCGCCGCCAATCGCACCGCTGTCCGCCTCCACTGCGCGGAAGTCCAGCCCGCAGCGTGTGAAGATGTTCGTGTACGCAATGGACATCTTGCGGTAGGACTCATTCATCCCTTCGACATCCTTATCGAAAGAATAAAGGTCTTTCATGATAAACTCGCGACTGCGCATGACCCCGAAGCGCGGGCGACGCTCATCGCGGAACTTGTCCTGAATCTGATAGAGCAGCACGGGCAGCTGCTTGTACGAGCGCAGTTCATCGCGCACGAGTGCCGTAATCATCTCCTCATGGGTCGGCCCCATGCAGAACTCGCGGTCATGACGATCCTTCACGCGGATCATCTCCGCACCGTATGCACCCCAGCGCCCGCTTTCCTCCCAGAGTTCGGACGGCTGGAGAATCGGCATCATGATTTCCTGCCCGCCCGCCGCATCCATCTCCTCGCGAATGATCTGCTCAATCTTGCGGATCGTGCGCCACGCGAGCGGCAGATAGCTATACATACCGCCCGCAGACTTGCGGATCAGACCCGCACGATACATGAGCTGATGGCTTGCAATCTCCGCCTCGGCGGGCGTATTTCGAAGTGTGGGTGCATACAGATTCGTAGCTCTCATGACGACTTGCGTTCCTCCAATATTGCATCAATTTCCCGAAACAGTTCGGGAAGCAGTTCTTCTTCCTTCACCTTGCGGATGACCTCACCCTTGCGGAAGATCAGCCCCTCGCCGTTCCCGCCCGCAATGCCGACATCCGCGCCGCGCGCCTCACCGGGGCCGTTGACGACGCAGCCCATCACCGCGACCTCGATCGGCTCTTCCATGCCGCGCAAACGCTCCTCGACCTTTTCCGCAATCTCCACGAGGTTGATGCTCGTGCGTCCGCAGGTCGGACAGGCGACAAGCGTCGGGCCGTACTCCTTGAGTCCAAGCGCTTTCAGAATCTCGTTTGCCGTGCGCACCTCGACCACGGGATCGCCCGTGAGCGAGATGCGGATCGTGTCGCCGATTCCCTCGGCGAGCAACGCACCGACGCCGACCGAGGACTTGATGATCCCCGTGCCCGCTGTCCCCGCCTCCGTGATGCCGAGGTGAAGCGGATAGTCCACGCGCTGGCTCATAAGGCGGTATGCCGCGAGCGTCAGCGGCACATCGTGCGCCTTGAGCGAGATCTTCATATCGTAGAAATCCAGCTCCTCAAGCACATGCACATGCTCCATTGCAGACGCGACCAACGCCTCTGCCGTGATGCCGCCGTACTTCGTTAGTATCTTGTGATCGAGCGAGCCGGCATTGACGCCGATGCGGATGGGGATGCCCCCCTCACGCGCCGCCGCAACCACCTTCTTGACGCGTTCCGTCCCGCCGATGTTGCCCGGGTTGATGCGCAGCGCCGCAACGCCCTGCGCCATCGCCTCAAGTGCGAGCTTGTAGTCGAAGTGGATGTCGGCAACGAGAGGTGTCTTGACCTGCCGCACGATATTGCCGAGGTTCTTCGCTGCTGCCATGTCGGGCACGGCAACGCGCACGATGTCGCATCCCGCCGCGGCAAGCTCCCTGATCTGCTGTACCGTCGCCTCCGTGTCCGTCGTCTTGGTGTTGCACATCGACTGCACGGAGATCGGCGCGCCGCCTCCGATGGGGATATTTCCAATGTGGATCTGCCGCGTCGCGCGGCGCTCATACATCGCCATAGAGAGGGTCAGCCTCCTGCAAAGATACGGACAACATCATTCTTCATCGCGAGCAGCATGAGCAGGACGATCAGCCCCACGCCCGCATTCTGGACATAGTGCATGACCTTCGGACTCAGCGGCTTGCCGCGCACTGCCTCGACGCAGAGCGTGAGGAAATGCCCGCCGTCCAGCGCCGGCACGGGCAACAGATTGATGATCGCGAGGTTCAGACTGAGGAGCGCCGCAAAGTTCAGCAGCGGCACTATGCCCATCTCCGCAACCTCACCTGCCATCTGTGCAACGCCGATCGGCCCCGCGAGCTCCGACCCCGACAGCTCGAGGATGATGCGGTAGAGCGCGTCGATCATCATCACAACGATCATCGCCGTGCGCTCGAACGCCATCGAGACGGACTGGAAGAACCCGGGATAGGTGCTCTCGTAGGCATTCACAATGCCTATGACACCACGGTCATGGGATGCATCGTAGTGCGGTGTCACACTGACCGTGAGCTCCTGCCCCGCGCGGTCTACCTGCATCGTCAGGGGTACCGTCCCGTGATTCGTGCGGATTGCATCCACCAGCTCCTGCCACGTCTCGATCGACTGACCGTCGACGGCAAGCACGCGGTCATTTGCCATGAGCCCCGCCTCTGCGGCAGGATTGTCCGCAAGTACCGTCCCGAGCACAGGTGCAGGGTTCGGCGTCTGCACGCCCGCAAAGAAGAAAATGCCGAAGAAGAGCACGACCGGCAGGATAAAGTTCATCGCCGAGCCCGCAAGGATGACGATCATGCGCGAGAGAATCGGCTTACGGCAGTAGCCACGATCCCCCGCATCATTGTCGTCCGCCGTCATGCCCGCAATGTCGTTGAAGCCGCCAAGCGGCACAATGCGAATCGAATAGACCGTCTCGCCATAGCGAAAGCTGACGAGGCGCGGGCCAAAGCCAATCGCAAACTCATCCACGCGCATGCCCGTCAGCTTCGCCGTGATGAAATGCCCAAGTTCGTGTACAAAGACGAGGAGACCAAAGACAAATACGGTCGCGAGAATTTTTTCTAACATCCAAGCTCCTTTATGATTGCAGTCCTATCGCAGGACAAAGTAGATCGTATAGTAGTAGACGAGCGGTGCTGTAAAGAGGACGCTGTCAAAGCGATCCCAGATGCCACCGTGCCCCGGGATGATCGCGCCCGAGTCCTTGATCCCCGTGTGCCGCTTCATGAGCGACTCCACGAGATCGCCGAGCGTGCCAAGGACGGCAATTGCCGCGCCGAGCCCCGCCATCTGGGGCAGGGGCATATCGAGGACATAGCCGAGCCCCGCTACCGCCGCAATCGTGCCGACGAGACCGCCAAGGAAGCCCTCGATCGTCTTGTTCGGGCTGATTGCAGGGGCGAGCTTGTGCGAGCCAAAAGCACGCCCGGCAAAGTAGGCAAAGCTGTCGCTCGCCCATGTGCCGATGAACATGACCCAGACCATCGCCGCGCCGAGGCTGAATGTTTCGATTGGTGTCACATACGTCCCGCCCGTGAGATTGCGCAGCATGACGAGATGTGCGAATGGCAGTCCGATGTACGCGATGCCGGCCACGGAGATACCAACATCGGGCACGGACACATCCCCGCGCAGAATCACGGATGTCAAGAGTGCGAGCACTGTCGACGCCGTCATCGCAAGCAGGATAATATCGAGCTGTCCGAGATAAGCGCCGTAGAGCATACCGCCAATGCCGAGCAGCCCCGAGAAGAGCGTTGGATTGCCCCCGCGATGCGAGAAGGCACGCGTAAACTCGAACCATGCGAGCACGGCAAGAACCGCACCCGCAATGGAAAACGTCGTACCGCCCTGCTGAATCACATACGCAGCAAGGACAATACCAATCGTTCCGGAAATAATGCGTGTAATCAAAGACTGCCTCCCATTTATTCCTCGGCATCCAGTCCGCCGAAGCGGCGACTGCGCCCTGCGAAATCCTCAATCGCGCGCGCCAGTTCCTCCGGCGTAAAATCCGGCCAATGTGTGTCCGTAAAGTAGAGCTCCGCATATGCCGACTGCCAGAGGAGGAAGTTACTGAGCCTGAGGTCGCCGCTCGTGCGGATAAAGAGGTCAACGGGCGGATCGCCCGCCGTATCGAGTGCATTCGAAAAGAGCTCCGCATCGATCTCCTCAGGTGCAATCTCCCCTGCCGCTGCCCGTGCAGCAAGAGAGCGCACAGCACGCACAATCTCATCCTGACTGCCATAGTTCGCCGCCAGATTAAAATGTACGCCCGTATTGTTCGCCGTACGCAGCTCCGCATCCTCCATACGGCGCAGGAAACGCTCCGTAAAGCGATCACGTCGTCCAATAAAACTCATGCGCACATTTTCTGCGTGCATCTCTGCAATCTCTTTCTCCAAAAAAGAGTCAAAGAGATTCAGCAAAAAATCGACCTCGCGCTGTGGCCGCTTCCAGTTCTCTGTTGAGAACGCGTAGACCGTCAGCACCTCGATGCCCATATCCGATGCTGCTCGCACAATGCGCTTGAGCGTACGCGCTCCCGCCTCGTGCCCTGCCGAGCGCGAGCGCCCCTGCGCCTTTGCCCATCGCCCATTCCCGTCCATAACAATGGCGATATGCCGTGGCAGAGCTGCATGGTCAATTGCAAAATTGGAAGGAAGATGATCCCCATCGGGAACCGACGTACTCTTCCCGCCGCCGAATATCTTTCTCCACATATTGATCCTTTCCCCTTCCCCTACGGGATCTCAATTCTGCCAAAATACCCTTCCAGCAAATGCCGGAAGGGGTTATATCCACTCAGCGAAGTGCTTCTTCACAGGCGGCAACGGAGGTGCTCCGCGCCGGTGCCGGAGTCAGTGTAAACACACAGCGTCCATCACACTCCTGCACACGGACGACATAGGGCGACGTCTCATCCACGGCAAAAAAATCCCGTGAGGAGCGCGTTTCCCGCAATTCATATGTGACCCCGTCCGTCTCTATCTGCGGACGAATGTCTATCCACGGACGCGCCAAAAGATGATCTCTCATCAGATCTCCATGACCTCTTTTTCCTTCGCCGCGCGCATCTCTTCCATCTGTTTAACGAACTTGTCTACGAGCTTCTGCACGGAATCCTGCCCGCGCTTGGACTCGTCCTCGTTGATCTCCTTGTCCTTCTCGAGCTTCTTGATCGCCTCATTCGCATCGCGGCGGATGTTGCGCAGGGCAACCTTCGCCTCCTCCGTCTTCTTACCGACCGTCTTGATGAGCTCCTTGCGACGCTCCTGTGTCGGCTGCGGAATTGCGAGGCGGATCACCGTGCCGTCCGAGTTTGGCGAGAGCCCCAGGTCAGACTTCGAAATTGCAATCTCGATCTCGTGCAGAATGGACTTCTCCCACGGGGTGATAACGATCATATGCGGCTCAGGCACCGTCACCTTTGCCAGCTGGTTCACCGAAGTCGGCGTACCGTAGTACGGCACCATCACCTTATCCAGGAGATTCGGCGTCGCGCGCCCCGCACGCAGGGAGGAAAACTCCCGGCGAAGCGCCTCAATCGCCTTGTTCATACTTGCCTCATGCTTTGCGAGAATCTCCTTGATCATACGGCTTCGCCTCCTACGGTCGTTCCAATCGGCTCTCCAAACGATGCGCGTGCGATATTCGCATGCTCATCAATATTAAATACCACGATGGGGATCTTGTTCTCCATGCACAGACTCGTCGCCGTCGCATCCATCACAGCCAGCCCCTTCTTGAGGATGTCGATGTAGGTTAGCGTCTCGAAGCGGTGCGCATCGGGGTTCTTGTTCGGGTCGGAGTCATAGATTCCATCCGTCCCCTTCTTCGCCATGAGGATCACATCCGCCTCGATCTCGGCGGCACGCAGTGCTGCCGTCGTATCCGTCGAGAAATATGGATTACCCGTGCCCGCGCCAAAGATCACAACGCGTCCCTTCTCCATATGACGGATCGCGCGGCGGCGGATGTACGGCTCTGCGACCTGACGCATCTCAATCGCACTCTGCACACGCGTATCGACATCCTGCTTCTCGAGTGCATCCTGCAGCGCGAGCGCATTCATCACCGTCGCCATCATGCCCATGTAATCGGCTGTCGTACGATCCATGCCCTTTGCACTGCCCGCAAGGCCGCGCCAGATATTGCCGCCGCCGACCACGATTGCAACGTCAATGCCGTGATCGCGCACCTTCTTGATCTGTGCGGCAATCTCCTCGACAACCGCAGGATTGATGCCGAAGCCCTGATCACCCGCCAGAGCCTCTCCGCTGAGTTTCAAAACGACGCGCCGATATTTCGCTTCCACGATGACTCCTCCTGTCTGTTCTTTGCGCCATTATAGCATACTTTCCTGAAAAAATCCGCTGCTCTGCAAAAAAGGGGCGCCATGCGAAGCAAAAATATGCCTCGCATAACAGCCCCTTCTTTTAAGGAAGCACTGATAAATTCAGCACCATCATCTTGGCGAATCTTTTTCGCCCTCTCTGCGTCGACAAATCCTCCACATAGCGGGCGGCTATGCGTCCGGTTTGTCTCCTTGATAGGACAAAAAATCTACACCAATCTGACGGACTTCATTTTATCAGCGATTCCTTCATGTCATTACTGCATCTGTGCAGCAACCTCCGCAGCAAAATCTTCCTGCTTCTTCTCGATACCCTCACCGAGCTGGAAGCGCGTGAACGCCTTGACCTCGACGCCGCCGAGGACAGCCGAGACCTTCTGCTCAGGATCCTTCACGAACTTCTGCTCGAGCAGGCAGACCTCCTCGTAGAACTTGTTAATGCGCCCCTCGACCATCTTCTCGATGATCTTCTCGGGCTTGCCCTCCTCGAGCGCCTGCTTGCGGAGAACTTCTTTCTCATGCTCGATGTCGTCCGCCGTCACGCCGGAGCGGTCGATTGCAATCGGCGCCGCCGCCGCAATCTGCATCGCAATATCCTTGCCGAGCTGCTCATCGCCGCCCGAGAGTTCCACGAGAATGCCAATCTTGCCGCCCATGTGGATGTACGTTGCAACACGACCCGCACTCTCATAGCGCGCAAAGCGGCGCAGCGAAATCTTCTCGCCGATGGTCGCCGTCGCCTCGGTGATGAGGGAGGCAACATCCTTGCCGTCGAGCTGGCTTGCATTCAGCGCATCGAGATCGGCTGGGTTCGTCTCTGCGATATGCTTTGCAACCTTTGCGCTCAGCTCGCGGAACTGCTCATTGCCCGCAGCGAAGTCCGTCTCGCAGTTGATCTCAACGATCGCGCCGACCTTCGCATCTGCCGCGAGATACGCCGTCACAGCGCCCTCGGCAGCAATGCGTCCCGCCTTCTTCTCCGCCTTTGCAATGCCCTTCTCGCGCAGATAGTCGATTGCCTTCTGCATATCGCCGTCCGTCTCCGCGAGTGCCTTCTTGCAGTCCATCATACCCGCGCCCGTGCGCTCACGCAGTTCCTTTACCATTGCAGCAGTGATTGCCATTGTATTTCCTCCAAATCATTCGTCAAAAAAGAGGGGCAAGGGATAATATCCCTTACCCCTCTGTTCGTTTCCTTACTCAGCTGCAACCGTCTCCGGCGCACCGCCCTGATTGCCCTCGAGCACAGCATCCGCCATGCAACCCGTGAGGAGCTTCACCGCGCGAATCGCGTCATCATTGCCCGGGATCACATAGTCGATCTCATCCGGATCGCAGTTCGTGTCGACAATCGCGACAATGGGGATGTTCAGCTTGCGCGCCTCAGCGACCGCAATGCGCTCCTTGCGCGGGTCAACCACGAAGAGTGCGCCCGGCAGACGGTTCATATCCTTGATGCCACCGAGATAGCGCTCGAGCTTCTCCTTCTCGTGACGCAGCCCCTGCGCCTCTTTCTTCGTCAGGAGTTCAAGCGTGCCGTTCTCCTCCATCTCCTCAAGCGTCTTGAGGCGGTGGATGCGGCGCTGAATCGTCTGGAAGTTCGTCATCATGCCGCCGAGCCAGCGCTCATTGACATAGAACATATTCGCGCGCAGAGCCTCCTCGCGAATTGCCTCCTGTGCCTGCTTCTTCGTGCCGATGAAGAGCACGGACTTGCCTTCCTGCGCAACGCTGCGGAGGAAGTTGTATGCCTCGTCCACCTTGCGCACCGTCTTCTGCAGATCGATGATGTAGATGCCGTTGCGCTCCGTGAAGATGTAACGCGCCATCTTCGGGTTCCAGCGGCGGGTCTGATGTCCGAAGTGAACGCCTGCCTCCAGAAGCTGCTTCATAGAAATTACTGCCATGGAAAATACCTCCTGTTGTTCTTCCGCGCCCCTCATCCGCTGCACCACCGCACACAGTGCGGCACAGAGCAGCTATCGGGAACGCGTGCTTTTTCACACTGCGGGATATTATAGCATAAGAAATGCCGCAAGACAACGCCCCAAGCAAAATTTTTGCATAAAAATGGAGAGCTGAAGCTCTCCATCGATCAAATGCAATTTTCAACGCGCTCAATGTGGCTGTGCGGCTGCCTCCGTCACATCGACACCCTTCGGCGCGTAGAGGATGATCGTGCTCGACACCACGCGCGCCGTACCATGCAATACATAGCATGCACCGTTCAGGAAATCGCAAACGCGGCGACGCTCCACATCATTCAGGCAGTCAAAGTTGACTGCAACGGCAATGCCCTGCTTGAGCTGGACAACCGCCGTCCCCACGTCGTCATAACGGCGCGGACGATGAATGCGCACCTTGAGCTCCGCCACCTTCGTCGTATGCACCGTCAGCGGCGTACCTCCGTCACCCGTTGCGGGCGTACGCGGCACAGACGAAGTGCTGTAAGAGGCGCTCGGGAAAGATACCGTTCCGCCATTTGCAACGCGTCGAGAGGTCATTGCCTCCTGCCGCGGCTGTGCTGCCGTCTGCTGAACCTGCTGCACAACTTCCTCGTCCTCATACTCCTCGTCGTAGGCTGCGGGGATAAATGAGTCTACGACGCGCGAGGTCATATCCTTCACACGTGAAAAGAATGAATTTGCACCCATTTATCTCTTCCTTCCTCAGTAAATATGCGACACACTAAAATTAGAGACAATCTCTCATTTTGCTAACGCAGACATACTATCACATTTTTTTCAGAAATGCAAGCATATCACATGCAAACTAAAAATTTTTTGTAAGCAAAGGACTTTATGCCTATTTACTTGCGTGCATTCTTTGCCGCGCGCCCGCGCGCCGTACGATCGAGAATCGCCTTGCGCAGACGAATGTTCTCGGGCGTCACCTCGACGAGCTCGTCGTCGTTGATGTACTCAAGTGCCTGCTCGAGGCTCAGAATGCGCGGCGGCGTGAGGCGAATTGCCTCATCTGAGGCAGACGTGCGCATATTCGTGACATTCTTCTTCTTGCAAGGATTGATGTCCATGTCGATGTCGCGCGAATTCTCGCCTACGATCATCCCCTCATAGACCTGCTGACCCGGTGAGATGAACATCGTGCCGCGATCCTGCAACGAGAAGATGCCGTAGCCCGTCGTCTCGCCCTGCTCGAACGCCACGAGCGAACCGTGCGAGCGCCCGCTCATATCCCCCTTATACGGCACATAGCCGTGGAAGATATGGTTCATAATGCCGTTGCCCTTCGTACTCGTGAGGAGCTCCGAGCGGAAGCCGATGAGCCCGCGCGCGGGAATGAAGAACTCCATGCGGATATAGCCCGAGAGCTCCGTCATATTCGACAGCTCCGCCTTGCGCGTACCGAGCGCCTCCATGACCGAGCCCATATACTCCTGCGGCACCTCGACCGTCAGATTCTCCATCGGCTCACATTTCTGCCCGTTGATCGTCTTGTAGACGACCTCGGGCTTTCCGACCTGCAGCTCATATCCCTCGCGGCGCATCTGCTCGATCAGGATCGAAAGATGCAACTCACCACGCCCCGAGACCTTGAACACATCCGCCGAATCCGTGTCCTCAACACGCATCGCAACATTCGTCTCGATCTCCTTAAAGAGGCGATCGCGCAGATGACGCGAGGTCACAAACTGCCCCTCACGCCCCGCAAAGGGACTCGTGTTGACGCCGAAGGTCATCGAGAGCGTCGGCTCGTCGATGTTGATCGTCGGCAGCGCCTCGGGATTCTCCGCATCCGCCACCGTATAGCCAATGCTCACATCGCCAAGACCCGTGAGCGCAACAATCTCGCCCATGCCCGCCTCATTCACATCGACGCGCTTGAGCCCCTGATAGACATAGACCTTACCGACCTTCGCCTTCGACTCATGGTCACCGCTGATGACGACAACGGACTGATTCGGGCGCACAGTACCACGGATGATGCGTCCGATTGCAACGCGCCCCACATAGTCATCAGCCTCGAGCGTCGTCACCATCATCTGCAGAGGGCCGTCCGCATCGCCCTGCGGCGCGGGGATCTCCTTCACAATCGTCTGCATGAGCGGTTCCAGATTGTCGCTCTCGTCCTCCATCTTGAACTTTGCAACGCCGTCGCGCGCCGTCGCATAGATCACGGGGAAGTCGAGCTGATCGTCGTCCGCATCGAGCTCCATAAAGAGCTCGAGCACCTCGTCGTAAACATCGTCCACACGCTGATCGGGGCGGTCGATCTTGTTGATGACCACAATCGGCTTGAGCTTCTGCTCGAGCGCCTTGCGCAGCACGTACTTCGTCTGCGGCATCGGCCCCTCAAATGCATCCACAAGCAGGAGAACGCCGTCCACCATATTGAGCACGCGCTCGACCTCACCGCCGAAGTCCGCATGCCCCGGTGTATCCACAATGTTAATCTTGATGTCATCGTAGAGAATCGCCGTATTCTTCGAAAGAATCGTGATCCCACGCTCGCGCTCAATATCGCCCGAGTCCATCACGCGCTCTCCCACCTGCTCGTTCGAGCGGAATACGTGACTCTGACGCAGCATTGCATCCACAAGCGTCGTCTTGCCGTGATCGACGTGTGCAATGATCGCAATATTGCGCAGCATATCGTTCGTTATCATATAGTAAATGTGCCTCCCCAAAAGTTTCCGTGCCAAAACATAGCTTGTCTATCTTATTATAGCAGCGGCACTTTGTCAACAGTATTATGAGCTGATACTATAATTCTCGAAAGAAAAAAGCCCCCGAACATGCGGGGACTCCATGCACAATTATTATTTTACCTTGTTCTGCGCCTCAACCGAACGCTGCCAGTTCTTGTAGAACTGCTCGGAGAGGGACGAGAACGTCGCAACCGTATTCCCATCCGACTTGTTTGCGCGCACCTCGTACGTGTAGAGGAGCTCATTCGAACCGGAGCGGTAGACATCAAAGAAGAACGTCGTGCGGCTGTTGTTCGCGACCGTCAAGATGATATAGGCATCTGCATAGGAAGCAACATTTTCCTTGAAGATCTTCGCGGCGTCGCGGCGTGGGAGAGATTTGAGATCAATGCCCTTGTCCGTCTGAATGCCATTTACAACCGCATCGTAGGTCACAATATTAGTGTGTGTAATGCGGCTCGCATCCGAAATGACCTGCGTTAGGATCTCAATCGAAGGTGCCGTTTCCTCAACCTGAACATAGAGAGGTGCACCGACCGCCAAGCGGTTGACATTCGTGATGACAGCCCCTTCCGGCAACGTCACCTTGTCAGAATATGGGGACGCCCCTGCCTGCACGGCAAAAAGCGTGAGACACAGAACAAGCGCCATCTGGACGAATCTCTTCATGGATACATCTCCTCCTTAAAACTCTCATTTCACCTTTCGTCATTCTACACCATAATCATATATTTGACAAGAAAAAGCAAATGAGAGCACAAAAAAACCGTATCATTGCGATACGGCTGAAATCAATGGCAGGGGCAGTAAGACTTGAACTCACAACCTACGGTTTTGGAGACCGTTGCTCTACCAGTTGAGCTATACCCCTATGGGGCGACTTATGGGGATCGAACCCATGTATGCTGGAGCCACAATCCAGTGTGTTAACCACTTCACCAAAGCCGCCATATGTTTTAAAAGAACTCGTGAACCGCGCGATTCACGAGTCCCTTTTGCGGCAACTACCTACTCTCCCACGTCGTCTC
>NZ_KB290930.1:0-206 GCF_000318175.2 Selenomonas sp. oral taxon 138 str. F0429
GCATCAAGAGATCATTGTCATATGGATAGGTAAAGGTTTTCTGTAAATCAAGCGGCATATAATCGCCTCCTATAAAAATCGCTTTATTATACGGAGTCAAATCATTATCGCAAAGTCTTAGTAGGAGTTTAGTTCATTTTCCAAATCACGAATATGCTCCTCTACATTGTCTTTCGTCACCTCGACCGCATCCTTGCGGACAATCG
>NZ_KB290930.1:226-105885 GCF_000318175.2 Selenomonas sp. oral taxon 138 str. F0429
CGGGGGGGGGGGGGAGGAACTCTCTTCCATTCCAAAGATACGGTCAATAATCTTATCCCCCACAACTGGACGATAATGAACCGTATCATAGTAGTTGTGATTATCTACAGCAATCTCATTCAATCCACTAAAATCATAATACGGAACGACATTTGCCAATCGGCACTTAAAATCATTAAATTGGTTAAAATCCATATCTAAATATGCGGCTTTACTCATAGGGTTAATAAACACAATAAGTTCAATGCCGTGTTGATCTGTAAATGTCTTAATTGCTTTAATCTCATCAATCGCATCACTTATACGATTGCGAGAAGTTGGACTTATAAAAAGAGGGAGGTTTTCAGCATACCCTTCGGGGTTAGCAGCAATCTTTTTTTCTGCGATATCCTGAAAAATTCTTCCAGTGTTATATATATCGTATCGAAACTTTCTATTATCTGTTGAGAAGATAACTGGTCGCTGCAATAAAAACATAGTATACATTTTCCAATCATAGTTATAATACGGTCTACGCAATGGGTTCTTTTCGTTTTCTATTGGATCTAATAAAAAAGAAACATTATCCACACCAATAATAATTTGATTTATGACAACGCCTCCTGCAAGAAGTTGTTTTATGTCGTGCAACCATTCTGAAGGAATTCCTGCAGCATACGTCATATTATAATATTTTTTCCCATTACGAATACGAGTAAGATCTATGCTTGCTATGCGAGATGAGCCAAAGCAAAAGGAATTATATTGATCAGGATGTTGCAATAAAAATCTCATTTTAACAAACCGTTCAGGTATGTCAGCTTTTGGTTTGGAATAATCCCCGTGAAAGAGTCCATATTCATCTACTGAATAGTTATATCCCATAATAACTAACACAAATAAACTCGTTATAAATAAAAGGCTCTTAACAAATTTTTTCACAAGAATTCTCCCCGAGTGTAATCAACATAGGTTTATAAAGTCAGATGTTTTATCTACATACCTTGAGGTTTAACGGCTTGTAATAGGTGGTCCTTTGTCTTAAGCTATGAAGTAAATTCAGTGCGTTATGGTGGTAACGCTCCCTGAAATGATTCATGCGATGAATACCATAGTATTGAACCGTCTTCTGATCGTTCCGACTGGTATACTGACTGCTATGATCCGAGTGCCGGATTGCTCCTCTGAGGTTCAGGTAGGAGATCATGGCGGTATCGAGCATGCTAACACATAGGGAATCCTTCTTGTTCGTATCTATAGAGAGTCCGAGTACACCGGTCTCATAGTAGTCAAAGGATACTGAAATATAGAGCTTTCCGTCACACTCTCTAATGTTCTTCATGCAGTACCGCACTTTGGCAATGAGATATTGACCTTAACGCCACGATGCAAGAGGTTATCCGAGATTTGTACCTTCCGCTCTATTTGGATGATACTATTGGGTTTTCGAGGGATTAATCCGATCTCTTCCGTCACACGATAGCTGGTGCGTTCACTCGAAATATGGACGCCTTCCTGCTGTTTTAGCTTAAATACTTGAAACATACGGGTTCTCACGTAGATATGTATTATTGTATTCACCTTCTGGATGAATCCGCATCATGACATCTTTCATTGCTTGGTATTTCCATGGACGGTCTTTGTTCACCAGATATCGATACCTCCTCTGTGTCCAGTTTTAGTTTACCACTTCAAATGTCGGCCCTGTTAATGTCGCAAGCAATTACATTATAAACAAATCGCTTGCCCTTATGAGTTGCAGACACATTTGTGATTATAATAAAAAAGAAAAGGAATACTAAGGCATTTAGATTCAGGGGTATA
Organism: Selenomonas sp. oral taxon 138 str. F0429; assembly: GCF_000318175.2. Lineage (NCBI taxonomy): Bacteria > Bacillati > Bacillota > Negativicutes > Selenomonadales > Selenomonadaceae > Selenomonas > Selenomonas sp. oral taxon 138. The sequence continues at coordinate 2,030 of NZ_KB290930.1, forward strand.
AATTCCACAGTCCCTAGAAAAACGACCATTACCATTAGCAGCCAAGTTGCAACATACATATCCCGCAACATTAAATAATCACGATGCGCAGAAAAAACAGCTCCCTCATTCTTTACAGAAGAAAAAATACGATACCATTCCTGATTCTCATACTTTCTCCTTTGTTTCAAACATGTGATCTTTTCTATTTCCGAATAAATATCGCTATACCGTTCTAATGCTTTCGAGCGTGTAAATCGTATATCACCATCATTTTCTCGTATATCGTCGAAAATGAACTCGCCTGGTAGTATCCGCCATAGATATACTAAGCGAAACTTTATTTTATCAGATAATAAAGAATCAAAAATCACTATATATAGATAGAACACTGAAAGCAATGCAACTATGTTAGTAATCTTTATACCAACCCCCTCAATACCTACAATGTGATCAGACATATCGAGGTTTAATTCACCCAAAAGAAGTAGCACACTGATACAATTTGCGAAAATATATTTTTTTAATTCTTTGTCTCGATAGTCTTTCAGGTTCCCCATATATAGTCTCCATCGGTGAATTTTTTCTTCACAATATCATCTATCATATTGTGGATTGCAACAAACAGTACCATTACGATGGCAGTCAAATACTATATTCCCCTTCCATCTCGTAGAATAGACATGGCGAGAGTAGTTCCTGTATTTATTAGTAGCATCTTGCTCCGGTTTCTTTCCCACAGACACAATCGTGTATTCAGGTTTCATTACCGATACCGCCTCTTGATAATATCCACTGTTTCTACCATGATGTGCTGCTTTCAAAATAGTAACATTAGATATTTCGCTTTTATAGTTTTCCAGAATGTACTCCCATGTAGGGGCTTCGGCATCTCCACCTAACAATATTTTACATTTCCCATACTGTATCAACAAAACGGTACTCATGATATTAGGCTTATTTTCTGAGATAGCTTGTTCTACTAAAGCTTCTGTTGGTGAAAGAATAAGAATGCCATCTTCTTTATAATAGCTGTTACACGCCCCCGATGACAAGCTCAGAATTCGCGGACTCTGTGATTGTATGCCAATTTGTTTTCTCCATAATTCATACTGTTTCCAGTCTTGTCGTTGTTGTGAAGAAAGTTCATCATTGGCAGGAAAGCTATTTTGGTGTAGCCAAACATTTTGACACCTTTTTGCTATTTCATTAATTCCACTTATATGATCCATATGGGGATGTGTGATAACAAAACGGAACAATTTATCAATCCTATGTCCCTCCATATATTCTACAGGATTTGTTAACTGAATATTATATCCTGGGCATTCTTGAATAATCTCTTCTTTTGTTTCCTTATCAATAGATTGTGCATTATTTATGTCTATCATAGTAGTACGAAATGTATCTTCATTTCACACCTCACTAAAAACCATAACGGTTATATACATCATGAACTAAATAGTTCCACAGTCTACAGGAATCCGATCTCCTGTAATGGACATTGCCTTATCCGACAACAAAAATGCAACCATCGCTGCAACAGAGGACTCCTGCGTTGCCATTTTCATCGAAGTCCGCTTATAAATACGGTCTTTTTGATTCTCCGTGAGTTTTGCACTCATATTCGTATCCATAAACCCAGGGACAACACAGTTACAGCGAACATTCCGCTCGCCCCACTCACGTGCACAGCCGATGGTGAAGGCCTCCATTGCACCTTTTGTCGAGGCATACATAGAAAGACCTTTATAGCCGGTATGTGCACTAACCGAAGAAATGTTCACAATACTGGACGAGAGTCCATGACGCAGAGTACCTCGTAAGAATTCACGGGTCAACAAAATAGGTGAAAGGACATTGATCTGATACATCGCCAACAAATCATCATACTTTGCATTAGTAATGATATCATCATAGGCAAAACCTGAATTATTCACCAATCCTGTAATAGGGGAAAAATCCTTGGCTATTTCCTTAAAAAATGTTTTCACTGAGTCCGGCTGACTCAGATCCAAAAAACGATGAAAAAAACGTTCTCCGAAACGCTCTTGTAATTCCTCAACATTCTTTGTTACAGAGCGACTCCCCCCCACAACAATAACCTCAGGGTCGCACTCTAGGATGGCTTCAACAATGGCTCTTCCCAAACCGCCAGAATCCCCTGTCACTAAAGTTGTTCTTTTCATTGTGGTCTCACCTTTTTTCCCGTCCGTGACAATTCCAAATGATCCACAAAATAGATAACACGTGGACATTTCCATGATTGCAGACTCTCTGCAAGATGCTTAAGAATTTTTTCCTTCAGAACTACATCTTCAATAGCGACTCTCTGTTTAACGACATGCGCAAGAAGCACATGTCCAAGTAATCGGTTCTCCTTTCCTGATACCAGGACATCTGCAACACCATCTACCTGGCGTATTACCGCCTCCACTTCATTCGGGTTAACCTTATAACCTCCGACGTTGATCATCTCTGTCTTGCGCGAGATAAAGCAAAAACGGTTTTCTCCAACAGATTCGACAAGATCTCCCGTCGAAAACCACTCACCATCCTGAAGGGGGACACCGCCGCCCAAGAGACTCGCATAGATCAACAGTTCTCCTGTATTAAGGATCCTAATCTTGTCCTTCAATTTCAGAGGAATTGAAAATTCGTTTCCATCACTTGTAAAGAGTGCTCCTGCCTCCGTTGAAGCATAGATATTGCGTATTTCCGCGTTTGGAAATACACGTTTCACATCAGGTAACAATGTTTCGTCCATTTGTTCTCCACCAAAGGTGAGTCGCTCCATCGTCTCATTAACATCCGCCAGTGGCAGAAACATCTTATAATAACTTGGAGTCGCTGACAAATTTGTTACACGATGTTCTCTCAATAATTCTGGCACATGATGGACAGGCTGCCCAAATACATAGACCACAGGATTCAGATTGCACAGTGCCTGCAAAAAAACCTGTAGCCCAGCATAGTGCGTAGGATTATAGGCAAGCGCCCATACCTTATCCGCCAGCTTGGGGGAACGCTTTACTGTACGTGTCAACGTTTTCAACGTATGATAAACCTTTTTGGGGCGTCCGGTCGTCCCCGACGTATAAAGCGTAAGAGTCCATGTCTCATTTTTGAGTAAGTTTTGGATGAGCGAATCCGACGTGATATTATCGATGACAGGCACTTCTTGCTTTTGGTTTAGCATATCATCACTAATTTCTATGCGATGCAGTTCATCCAAGGATAAGTCTGCATCCAACACTTCAATTGCGACGTTATGCAAGACACTTGCAAGCAATGTACAATAAAAAGTATAGAGATTATCGATACGTAAGAAAGCAGGAATCTCTTTCACTGTTCCGATATCCTTTAGTAGAGATTGGTATGAGTAGATTTTATTTGCTTCGGTATCAATCAGGAATACATCAGCCATGGAGTTTAGCCTCTACTTCTTGGATGGTGTCAACAAGCCCATCTGCAAAGATATCAATGCCGAACTCATCTTCTACCAATACGGTTAGTTCTGCCAAATCAAAGGAGTCGAACCCTAAATCCTTTCGTAAAGACATAGACAGATCCACATCTTCCCCAAGGTTTTTCTCCTTTTTTTCTAGAATCCCCTTGATAATTTCCTTCAACTTTTGATTCATCTTGCTACCTCCCTTAGTTCACTGATGTTCTTTCCACCACTGTAAAAACTTCCGTTCCCCTTCTTCAATAGATTTTCGATTACGAGGGAGCAGAGGCTTTGCAGGATTGCCAATATGTAATCTCCACGGCATAGTAGATTTCATAACAACAGACATTGCACCGATCGCAGTCCCCTCTTCGAGAGTGACATTAGGCATCACAACAGAGTTCGTCCCTATGATGGAATGTCTTCTCATAACAACTTCACCAATAATTGTATTTGGATGAAACTGTGTAGGTATCGTCACATTTGTAAGACCTTCAAGATAGTCATCTGACCCACAAACGATCCGAACACCGGCCGCCATTCCACAAAAGTCTTCCATAACAAACTTTGCATCTCGTCCACCTATAATAGAACATGACGGTGCTATATGGCAATGGTTGCCAATAGAAACACTCGTTGTAAAATAACAAAATTCATCAATGACAACATTATCACCAATTTCCACCTCGGAGGGGTAACGAAAATATACATTTCTACCAATTTGAACGTTTTTTCCTATTCTCTTGAATTTATAATCAAGATCCGTATAGCTCATATAGCCCTCCCCAGCAGCGTTCCCTAGGAAAAGAAAGTGTATCTTTCCACGAGGTTATTATAAGAATTTCCTATAGTATTGTATCGTCTCAGGAATTCCGACCTCAAACGGAGTAAATTTAAACGACGGAAAAACGTCTTTGAATCGTTTATCGTCCATCACTTTTTTGGGTGCACCATCCGCCTTTGTGGTATCATAGACAACATCACCTGCAAAGCCTGTATTGTATCGAATGAGTTCCACTAAATCCTTTATACTCACCCCATAATTTTGTGCAATATTCACAGGTTCACTGAAATCACTCCCCTCCCGAACAATATGTACAACAATACGGGAGAAATCCTTGACATAAAGCCACTCACGTACAGGCGCTCCAGTTCCCCATACAGAAACGCTTTTTTCCCCATTTCGTTTCGCACGGAGAAATTTCGAAATCAGCGCATTTAACGCATGTGCTTTATCCGGATCTGTTGAGTCCCCCGGTCCATACATATTGGGGACAAGGAGAGTTATTGTCTCAGTGCCGTACTGCATCTCATAGCATTTACTAACAGCCCATGTAAAACGACGAACAGAACCGTATGCAAAAACAGAAGAATGAACTGGTCCATTTTGCCACTCATCTTCTTTGAATGCCTCCATGGTTGTTGCAGGATAAGCGCAGTTCGCCACGAGGCTGATCACTCTTGTAGATAATGAAAGGTTCTTTATCGCCTCATAAATATTCAAAATCATTCTGGCGTTGTTTGTAATGACTTCACCAGCATGATTTGTTACATAGTTGAGACTTCCAACTTGTGCCGCACAATTAACAAGGTAATCTGGCTGTGCCTTATTAAGTAATGCTATTGTAGAATCCATGTCACGCAAATCACAGGTCTTGCGCGGAGGGGCTTTCACAACAGTTAATCCGACGGCAGAGAGATCATCACAAACATTCTTTCCAACGAAACCTGTAGCGCCCAATACTAAAACTTTCATATCGTTTCTCCTATTACCATCCAGCTGTCACACTGTCGATAATTTGTCCGACTTCATCATCTGAAAGCATATCATGGAGAGGTATATGAATCTGCGTATTATTAAACCGATCTTGCACTGGCAGGTCTTTTCGTATTCCACCAAAGCAGCTATTGGCGTCAATACGTAAATGTACAACTGAGGCGGTAATCCCACGAGATGCCATAGCACGTATAAAGTCCTCCCTACGTTCTACATGGAAGCCAAACAGCCAATTTGCAGACATGCAATGCTCTTCCTGCCTCCATAATGTGATCCCGTAAACGTTCTTGAAAGCCTCTCGATATTTAGATGAAATCATACGCCGACGTTTCATGCGTTCATCAAGATTCTTCAAGTTCGCCAAGCCAAGAGCAGCAGCATAATCGTTCATGTGAAACTTAAAGCCGGGATCTTTTAAATCATATTCACGCTCTCCCAAGATTGACATTGGTGAATGTGCACGATCTATACCAAACCATCTCTTTTTCATGCCTTCTTGTTCATCTGCAGCAGACAAACAACAAACCGCACCACCGTCACCGGTTGTCACGTGCTTAATTGCCTGAAATGAAAAACAAGTGAAGTCTGAAATAGCTCCAATGGATTTGCCATGATAACTGGCTCCCAAGGCATGTGCAGCATCTTCGATAACCTTAAGGCCATGTCCTTTCGCAATAGCAGACAAGCGATCCATATCACAAGGATACCCGCCCCAATGTATCGGAAGTATAGCTTTCGTTTTTGGCGTAATCTTCTTCTGCACACTATCTGGATCTATATTGCCCGTGTCATATTCTATGTCCGCAAATACGGGAACAGCCCCTTGGCGCAGGATTGCAATCCCTGTAGCAATAAATGTCTGTGGCGATGTGATCACCTCATCACCAGGAGCGATACCAGCGAGTTCCAACGCGAGTTCCAGTGCAGTCGATCCGCTATTGAGTGCAATCGGTCGAGGAATGTCAAATTTTTGAGTCAGAGCATCTTCAAACGCCCTGACTTTGACTCCCTCGCTCAAAAACGTAGAGTCTAAAACTGCACTAACACTTTCTCGTGCCGATGGATCTACATAGGTAGCAAACATTCCAATCATGATCAACGCCTCTTTTCATTCTCTAAATCATATTCCATCATAATTGAAACCAGATCCTCGAACTTGGTTTTTGGTACCCATCCGAGTTTCTCTTTCGCCTTAGTCGCATCGCCCCACAGTAACTCAACCTCTGCCGGACGGAAATACTTTGGGTTAACCTCTACCAGAGTTTCTGAAGTGGCCTTATTGATTCCCCGCTCTTCAATTCCTGTGCCAACCCATTCAATGTCAATGCCTGCGTATTTAAATCCGGCTTCAACAAACGCTCTAACCGAATGTGTTTCCCCTGTTGCAATCACAAAATCCTCAGCCTTTTCCTGCTGAAGCATCAACCACATCGCTTCAACATAGTCTTTTGCATAGCCCCAATCACGCTTTGCATCCAAATTTCCTAACTGTAACGTCTTTTGATTTCCATGTATGATATTGGCTATGGCACGAGTGATTTTCTTGGTGACAAAGGTAGCACCTCTACGCGGAGATTCATGATTGAACAGTATTCCGTTACACGCATACAAATCGTAGGACTCCCTGAAGTTCACTGTGATCCAATATGCGTACAGCTTCGCAGCCCCATACGGACTCTTCGGGTAAAACGGGGTCTTCTCACTCTGCGGAGCCGTCTCAGGAAGTCCGCCAAAAAGCTCACTGGTCGATGCCTGATAAAAACGGATATTGCTGCGTAATTCACGAATCGCATCGAGAATACGAAGTGTACCGATGCCATCTACATCAGCGGTAAACTCTGGCACATCAAAAGATACCTGCACATGGGATTGTGCAGCCAAATTGTAGATTTCATCCGGCTGAATTTTTTCAATCAAGCGATTGAGGTTGGAAGAATCAACCATATCACCGTAGTAGATATGGATATCCTTCATCAGGTGCTCAATACGAGCTGTATTAAACACACTCGCACGCCGAATAATACCATGCACCTCATATCCTTTTTCTAAGAGAAGCTCTGCAAGATACGAGCCATCCTGACCTGTTAATCCTGTAATAAATGCCTTCTTCATTCTATATACCTCCTGATTTTATATTGCTCCTTCTGATAATCCACCCTTTGCTAAAGCCCCCATTTCCTGTAAAAATTGTTTTGCAATATGTTCCCAAGAGAATTGATCCAACCATACTTCATCGGAAAACACTTTTTTTTGGTTTTTTTCCAGCTTAAGGAGTTCCAGTGACGTTCCCTCCACATCTCCAAATTTGACAAAATCAGCTACATCACCATATAGTTCTCTCAAAACTGGTATATCGGTCAGCAGTGATCTTGTCTGTAAATACAGAGCTTCTAGTGGCGGCATGCCAAAACCTTCGTCTTTGGACAAGAAGATGAAGGAACGACAATTTCGCAATAAAAATTGCTTTTCACCTTCACTAATATAATCGGTATAAAACACCCCATCTTCTTGTATCCGATCTTTTACACCAGTAACCCACAAATCCAAAGGGTTCTGGCTTTTTTTTCGATACGATTTATACGATTCTATCAAAAAAGGAAATGCTTTATTTGGTGTATCCCCTGAGATCGTATAAAAGAACTGCTTCTCCTGTAGATCTCCGAATTTATTGTCCTCTATATTCTCATGTCGTGGCACACCATGGGTTAAGACCAAAAACTTCGTTGTTTCCTTTTTCGTATGCTCTTTGAGCATATTTGCAATGTAGTTCGTATACGCATGAATACAGTCCGCTCTTCTAAAGGCAATATAACATCCCAGCTGGCGATAAATTGCTCCAAACCACTGCCGGCTAAATAGTCTCTGATGTTCTGTAAAGAACATTAAGTCATGTATTGTAACGACCACTTTTATATTTTTCTTTATAAATGGAACCACTATGTTTTCTGGAAAATATGCAATATCCGGATTTATATGGTTAATGTAATAGGGCAATACGAACGCATCACCGATACCTCTTGGAATATATATTTCGCGAAATACAAAATTACTGGAAAAGCGGGCATGAATTTGTGATCGATCATTTGTTAGTATTGTATATTTATTCTCCTGATCAATCTCTCCAAGAGTCTCCAGAAAAGCTTTTAAGGTTAGCCCCATACCACGCGGCGAGCCTTCTAAAACTCTTCCGTCGATACAGATATGCACAACAATCCACCTCTGTCACAATCTTAGATTTAGCACAATATATCTTCTGCTATGATATCTACGCTATATTTCAACTTATGTTTCTTTATTTGTATATAATCTTCATTGTCAAAGGGTTCCAACAAAGCTCTTGCTAGGATCGATCTATCTTCACTAGAGTCATCTAATTTTATAAAAAAGGCGTTTTTATAGTCTGAAAACAACTCCTTAAATATATCAATATCGGATAATATTACCTTAGTTCCAGATGCAACAGCCTCAAAAGGCGGAGCTCCTACCCCCTCTGAAAGACTTGGAAACAAAAACAACTGTGCCTCGCTATACAGGTTTATCAACTCATCAAGAGAAACCTTATGTAAGTGTTTTACACGATTTTGTAATGGATATTCCGATAGAAGTTCATCTACTAGTTCGTATCCCTTTCCTGCCCAACTATTACCAAATAAATATAGCTCCATATCAGGTTTTAATGAATGAATTATAGAAAAGAGAAATAGGGTTCTCTGTAAGTTTTTTCGTGGTTCCCCTGTGCCAAACCCTAATACATAATTCTTCTTATGTACACCCTGTCCTCTCTCTGCAAGAGAAATATACGCATCATGGAGGTGAAACGGAACTATTTTAATCTTATCACTTTTCCCGCCTAAAATGTTTTCTAACTTTTCTTTTACTTCTCTTGAAAACGTATAAATCTTATTTGCGCTTATCATCCATAATCGATATTGCAGGTAAAAGATTTTTTTCTTCCAACCAGTTGCCTGCTCGTAGGGAATCACATCATGAAATGTTATATATCCCTTCCACGGGGGGATCAAGGTGTTCGGATTAGATACAACCAATACATTGTATTTGAAGCTAAGCAGTAAACGAACCAGCATATGCCAATGGCGGTTTTCTGTATGTTCTCCTACACAAGAAATATTTACATCGCTGCGCAACTGTAGTTCATGAATTGTCCTATTAACAAGCTTAGACACTGCTGTACCCTTATATCTAGTTGCTGTTTGAAATGTATCCACATATATTTTCTTCATCATATTTTCTCCTCTGTCAAACACTTACGTTTTTTCCCAAATAGCAACCAAAGGGTAGCAAAGAAGACGAGGTTGAACAGGATCACTTTCCAGAGATAGTTAAAAAATAACACAAGATCAATCGTAAACATTAAGCTATAATAATACACCAGTGCAGAAAGAACAAACAAAAATACATTCACATTCCTTCTTTCCATCATGACAGCTCTCGTAATTCCCGATAGAAAGCCTAAAAAGAACGCATATATACAGGCACCTATATAGCCAAAGAAAATCAATCCAAACAAATCAAAGCGCATATTAGGACCTTGCCCACTGCCTGGAAAAACATGGAGAAATTGCCAATAGAGCTCCTCTATAATAGAGTTATTTGCACTTGACAATAACCCCAGTTTATCAAAAATAGAACCGAAAAGACTAAGAAAAAGGCCTACTACACCACCGCCAAGTCCCACATACTGTCCGGGATGCGCTTGAAAGAAGTATGCAAAAACGTCTCCCGACGCAACTAAACGAATGACAAGCGTCAACAATACCGTCTCGGTATCACTGTTTTCCTCCAAAAACAATGTAAAAATTGCGCCCCCAACAACAAGTGCAAATATGCCAATATACCATGTTTTAATACGACGAAATACAATATTCGCATCTTCTGTAGAATATGTTTTTTTTACATATAAGGTATAGAAAAAAAGTGAGAACATCACAATGAACAAAGAAGACTTCGCACCCGTCGTCAATAATGCAAAGAGAATAAAAAAAACCAATCCAGTATCACTAATTTTTCCCAATATACCACGGGAAACATTCGGTGAAAGATACCGTTCTAATAAAAGAACTAGTAATATGGGAAGAATCGCCAACTCTACCCCCTGCAAGACCTTGCCATATCCTTGATAAAAAGCTGCATGTGTTCCTTGTGAGAATATAGGAAGCCCAAAAGAAAGGTATGTTATTATCCTTTCAAGCACAAAAAGGGTGCCATAAAAATAGTATACTACCACTTTTGGAGTGTTGAATATCGGAATAGTATTTACTATAGAAATAACCTGCGGTGCTAAGCGCCCTTTTTTGCTTGATAGAACAAATCCCAGAAAGAATGCAGTCTCTGTACTAACAAAAGCATAAAACAGTTCATCCTCTGCAAGTATATTGTTTATATACATAAAGACGACAACAGATGCAGCGAATATAAATTGTGCAACAATCACAAAAAGAGGATCAAAAACATTCCTTATGTAGCGATGATATGCGATAATATAAATAAAAAGTGTGATTCCCAATACAACAAAATAGGAAGAAAGATCATTCTCTACTCCTGCCAAGAAATAAAGCCATTCCATTGATCTACCCTCCTTAGAGTTTACATCTGTTTAAGATTTTTTCGAGATGCAATATTTTTTCTTAAACAACTCACGAGACCTCGAAGACCTATACGCTCCAAGAATCTACGTGTTTCACTGCGAAGTATCCATAAGGACATCCTTAATTTTACCAAGGAGGTATTCCCCCCATATTTTTTGATGGCTCTCAAAACTTCTCTATACCCACCGATATAATTCTGGTCAGATTCTCCTCCGTATCGCATCGTGCCAAAAACAGCCGGTATGTATACGCCCTTGACACCCTGGACAGAAAAGCGTAATAGCAACTCGAAGTCCATTGCCGTCTTATAGGAAGGGTCAAATACGCCACATCTCTCATAAACTTCTTTTTTGATAAACCACGCAACAGGGGGGACTTTCATCAGCCCCTGCCATAAATACTTCTCATATTCTGGATCACCAGTCATTTTAAGTATAATGTTTCCATTCACATCAGAATAGTATTGGTCACCAAAAAAAAGTCCTGCATTTGGATATTTTGAAATTGCATCTATCACGATTTTTATGGTATCATCCTGATACCAATCGTCAGAGTTTAGAATTGCGATAACTTTTCCTGTTGCAATTTTTATACCTTTATTAAAGGCATCACATATACCATCGTCTGGTTCACTAATCAGAACATCTATCTCTGGCTCATACTTCTTGACAATCTCCATTGTTCGATCTGTAGATGCACCATCTATGATGATGTATTCCAAATCACAATATTCCCTTTGGCGCAAGACGCTCTGTATGGTCTGTTCAATTGTCGCCTCACTATTATAGGAAACCGTAATCACACTTATCTTCATAGAAAGCTCCTTTGATCTTCCTTCCTAAGCACAAAATTGTATCCACCTTTTATGGATAGCATACCAATTCCAGAGAGAAACAATTATACTCGATACTGCTGCAGAAATAATGAGTCCATAAATTCCACAAGATTCTATCAAAGCAATATATCCACCAAACATAATTAGATAAATGAGAACCGTATTTCTAAGCAAAATATTTGGCTGTGCGGTAGCATTATAGAAATAATACAATGGAATCTCCGGACTCTTGAGAACCATATAGGCCATAAAGATCAGAATAGCCGTCCATGTTTGACCCGCAAACTCCGCATTGACATACCATGTGACGAGAATATCCCACAGAGCAAGTACTCCTCCTGCTAATACCACATGAATGCCTGCAACAAGATAATTGAAGCGCCAAAAAACTTTAAGCAGATCTGCTTCATTTCCTGTGGCGTGGAGGCGGGAAATTCTAGGAAAAACCATTTTTGCTAGAGTTGCTAGAAACCCAAACAAATAGTTAAACACCGTAAAACAGAAATTATATATTCCCAATATCTCTAGTCCAAAGAATCTATTGACGATTAATTTATCTGCTTGTCCCGCTAGCAACGTGAGGAGGAATTGGGCGCTTGAGGATCGTAAGAAAGAGAAAATTTTGTGAAACAAATTTTTTTCCGGCATACAGAAGGAAAATCCATCATAACGCCGCGTACAAATATAAAAGGTACAAAGAGTACGAAGCATGGTCAAAAGAAGAATCCCATAAAAGATGGCGATTTGAGGAAAAGCAAGGTCATAAAAGAACACTGCAAGTACCATCACCAATGTAGAAAACTTAAACACAATTCCTACGACGGAGCAAGACATCCAAGCTTCATATGCCATTAAAAGATTGACGGCAACTGTATTTAGTAGAGAAAATATCAAAGCAACAGAAAGAAGAAGGATAACCTCTATGCCATATGTATAATATTGCCCTTGAAAGCCAAGGAGAGAAACAATCTCTCCACGGAAAAGAAACGCACATATCGTAAGCCCCCCTCCAATCGACACATAGAAAAGGATCCCCAGTGTCAGGACTTGATTACATAAATGGATTTCCTTGTTTGCAAGATATTCGCAAAGATACTTTGAAAGCGCAAGCCCCATGCCAAAGTCCATGAGACCAAACGAACTGTATAGCCCCATAAAGAAAGAGTAAAAACCATACCCCTCAACGCCAAGATGCTGAATGATGGTTCTAATGAGAAGCACTTGAGTAATTAGGTTGGTGGCGTAATCAAAAGCCATCCATATACTATTTTTCAAGAACACCTTGCGCATCCTATGTAAAAATACCTTCCTTTAAACATAATCAATATTAGATGTTTCAACAGCTGTCCGATAGATACTCTCCAAAACTGGAAGAGAAAGAGACACTTCATGATTATGTAAAATAAAATCTCTCGCAGCCCCCCCTGTATCCCTACACTTCTTTTCATCTCTGAGGAGTTCTATAATAATGCTCGAGAACTCCTCTGGAGTATCTGCTACAAAGAGTCCTTGGGCAGGCGTCGCTTCAATACTTCCCTGCCCCAAAGAGGTCGTCACTACAGGCAAGCCGCATGCCATAGCTTCCAGGATTTTGCCTTGCATCCCGGAGCCTGACTGCATCGGCGCAATCGCAAAAGAAGCTTCATTGAGCGCCTCTGCCATAGAGTTGACCTTGCCTACTAAATGTATCTCATCTTTGCCACAAACAGTTTTCTTAATCTCTTCCGCCGGACGCCTACCTATTATATTAACGCGAAATGTAATATTTTCCCCTTTTAACAAAGGATACACTTGCTCAATGAACCATAACACCGCATGAATATTTGGCGGATAGGACAAGTTTCCTGAAAAGACAAAAGTGTTTTCCTTTCGCATATTCAATCGAGGAAAGAACTCCTCGGCCATTACGGCCGACGGGATAATAGATATATTTTTACCTGAGATATATTCTAAATCTTTCTTGGCACATACAATGAGTTTGTGAAAATCATGATAAACATTGCGTTCATAACGTTCAACTCTCTTTCCCTCATACTTTAACCCCCATCGTAAAACCCCCTTTTCAAAAGGTATCCGTCTTTGAATATTGAGGGTCATCGAGTCAACCATATCCAAGACAGCTGGTATATTATATTTTTTCACCAAAGAAACATAGGGTGCCATTCGGATTAAGAAGAAATGGACTACATCATATGTATTTTTTTGCAGTAAATCATCTAACATAAACCGAAACTCATTTGACTGATAGAGTAAGGACTGTAATGGTAGAGACGAAAAACATGCACCTTTAATTAAATGGAGCATAGCCGTTGTACGACTAAAAGGAACCGTAAATACACCGCCTCTGCACAACACGCCAACATACTTCATATCCTCTGGAGATGGCTGCTGTTCAACAAAGCTCAGCAATGTAATCTCATGCCGATCAGCGAGCACTTTTAGTCTACGAAAAATCGTTAGTTGATCACCTTTTTGAGGGGGATATGGAAATCTTGGTGCAATAAAAAGTAGTTTCAACGATACCCCTCCCGTAACACAGTTAAAACAGATTTCCAACAATCGCCAGAGGCACTTCTATTGCGAAATATTCCCCACTCTATATCTATTCAAATCAGTCTCGTCCTCACTCACACTATAACCTTCTGTTGAACTCTTCGTAAACAAAATTCGAATGGTCTGCAGGATGAGAACAAGATCTTGTTTGAGACCGCAGTTTTGAATATACATCAAATCATAAACAAGTTTATCCGATGCAGTCGTATTATACTTGCCAAAAATCTGCGCGAATCCTGTGATCCCAGGCTTTACATTATGACGATAATGATAGGCGGGCAACATTTTGTTAAACTCTTTCACAAATACAGGACGCTCCGGTCTAGGCCCAACTAAACTCATATCGCCTACAAGAACATTCCATATTTGCGGCAGTTCATCAAGTCTTGTCATGCGGAGGAACTTCCCTGCTGATGTAATTCTTGGGTCATTTTCATGCGCCATGACCGGTCCTGAACATTTTTCCGCATCCATCGTCATCGTACGAAATTTATAAACCTTGAATGTTTTCTCGTTTTTCCCAACACGAACCTGACTATATAATATATCGCCTTTCGAAGTCGTCTTAACCAGTACTGCGGACAAAGTCATCAGAGGAAGAAAAAAAATCGCTGCAATAAATGATAACAGAATATCAAGTCCCCGTTTGAGAACACGTTTTTCCGCAGTCAAAAAGAAGTCTTTGGGGCGAAGAAGTGGTATATCATCGATCCGAGTTAAAAGCGACTGATTACATGCCACATCATATATACTCGGTATAAACCTTAGTTCTTTTCCATGTGTATTGGCAAAGAGAAGGATTTGCTCTTTTTCAGAAACATTAAGTTGAGTGCCAGCAAATATAATATCCGACTGTAGGGCTACCTGTCGCCACTCATGTGTTTCAACCAAATTCTCAGCAATATATTTTAGTTCAATCCCCAAATGAGGATATCTCGCAATTTTATTGTATACCCGAAGGCACTCGTCGTCTGTGCCAATAACAAAGGCATTTCTTTTATTTTGATGTTTTTTCCAAAAAGCCCATACAACATATCGCAAAAAGAGCATAATACAGAATACGCTTGCTGTAAATAAAGCAATGTACCCCCCCCATGTCGCCCTGTTTGTTGTAATCACCAAAAACACATATGCTGCTACTGCGGACTGCATCAACGAAACAAGTAGAGCTAACAATATCTCAGCAAATCTTTTATACAGCACGGTATATAAATCATTTATATTAAAACTTATACCCACACATGCAAGCAGGATAAATACTGTTTGTATGTATGGGATCAACTCAAATCGAAATACATCGGTTTTGGCAGAAAAAATATCCGCAATGCAGCAAGATACAAGTATCGCTACAACATCCCCTATGACAAGAGAAAACTTCCCCATCAATAGTGGTCTATTGTTTTTCATGCCAACACCTCAATCTAAACACACCGTTTATATTTACTCGCCAGATAGATGCAACTAACAACACAACCAGTTACTGCGCCAATCAATAAGAAGAGTAATTTTTTGGGCCAGACCGGCTTATCCGGCAAATTCGCTGCGTCAATAATCTGGATGTCCATGCTCTCCATCGCGGCTTGAATCTTGTTCTGTTCATACTGTTTGACAAGGTTCAGATAAACCTCATTTTTAACTTTCGAATCGCGGCTGAGGCGCATATACTCCATGACATCATCCGGAAATGTACCAAGCTCCTCTTCCTTCTTCGCCTGCTGCTTTTCCAGAGCACTCTCACTTGCCGTTGCAACAGCAAGGTTGACCGCAGCAAGCGCACGGTTGCTGAGAAGCTGCGATTGTGTTGGGTTCAATGTTGTCGCATTGGACTCAACTGTCGCGAGCACCTCTACATCAAGGCTATTTTGCAGTTGCTCAAGCTCCTTACGCGCCTGCTGAACACTCGGATGAAGTTCCGTATACTTCTGCTCAAGTCCGACAAGCTCGACACGCTTGGCAACGATCTGGTCGCGAATCTTTTGTACGGTCGTATTGTCTGAGATATGATACGCCCTGCTCGCGGATTTCTGCTCGCCAAGCTTTTCGTTTGCTGCGTCGAGGGATGCCTGCGCCGACTTTTCTGCAACCTGCACTTCGCCAATCGCCTTATCAAACGCCGCCATCTGCTCGATTGCAGCCTTTGCCTGGTCGTCGGGGCTGTAGAGTTTATGCTCACGGCTAAACTGTGCCAGCTTCGCTTCCGCATCCTCAGCCTCATGCTTGGCGGTTCCAATGCGATCATCGAGGAACTTCATAAGCAGTGACTGCGTTTGCTGGTTCATATCCGTCTGCATGAGGAGGAAGTTATCTACCACAGCTTGTGAGATACGCTGTGCTTCCTCAGGACTTTTTCCGCGTGCTGCGACTTCAATAAGATTCGTCCCCTTCGTATTTTTTATATCCAAATATTTTTTTGCGAATCCTTTAGCATCTGGTTTTTCATCTACTTCAAATGCCATTGAATCGATGATCGGATCAAGCACAGTACGGGACTTCATCAGCTCAATATAGTTCATCGTTGGCGAGGAAACGCTTCCCCCACCTACGCCAAGTGCAGCCATCGCGGCAGCTGCACCTGAAATATCAACTTTTGTAGCTGTTCTGGTCTGAACGAGGGTTGTGGACTCATACTGTTTCGGCAGAACAAGCGAAATCACAAGGGCTACGACGGTGCAAATTCCAACGATGCCAAGGATCACAGGTTTATGATCTCCCATTACTCGAAACAGGCGAGAGAGGTCAATCGTGTCTTCATTGTGTTCCATGATCTATTCCTCTCCCTCAGTCTGTCAGCGCCTTATACGTCGCCCATACATTGATATACGGCAGGATATCTTCATTAAATTTGATCCCATCAGAGCGTGGTACGTACACAATGTCGCCGTCCTGTAGTGCGACATTCTGTGTGAGATCATGTTTCTTGATATAGTTTTTGATGTTGATCTGCTTATAATACATGGTATCGCCATCGACACGGAGCACTTGCACCTTTGTACTGCGTCCACGCTTTGTAAAGCCACCTGCCGAAGAGATTGCTGCATAGGCGTTCAATGTGTCTACCTTCAGCTCATGTATTCCTGGCTGTTGAACCTCCCCCATCACATAGATCTTACGTTCACCATAACTCTTGACGAGGATTGACAAGTCTGGAAAGCGCAGATAGTGGCGCAACCTCTCAGAAACAACTTCTTTGGCCTCATCCAGTGTGAGTCCGGCAAGTTTGACCGAACCGGCATAGGGCAGCTGGACATAGCCATCGGGTCCGATCACAACATTATTCAGCCCATTCGTCTTTGCAGAATCGCTCGACTCAAAACTGGAGAAACCGACGATCTGAATATCAAGCACATCATATTTCGTCAAACGATAGGTATCTAGGAGACGATCTCCCTTCAGGGTCGCGATCTGAAAGTCGCCGCCTTCGACGACGCGATAAGGCATATTGCTCGGCACATCCATTTTTTCAGAGGAGTCCACCGCCGCATACACAGACGGTGCCATAATCCCGACGCAGCCTGCAATCGTAACCGCACTAATAGCTGCAAGACTTTTCTTCCATATCATGAGCGTCTGACTCCTTTTCCTATGAGAACCTAGTCCTAATTATACAAAATTAAAATAAACTGTCAAGCCGTTGGCTTTCGTCAAAATAATTCCAATGTCTTGAGCAAAAAGACCCATCCAAAGATGGTAAAGCAAGAAAGCGCACTGCTGTAAACAACGCAGTTGCCCGCAAGCTCCGCATCCGCCTGCATCTGCTGCGCCATGGCAAAGCCGGCGACGGCGCAGGGTGTGGCAAACACGGCGATGAGCGTCACGAGCTCGACACCGCGAAAGCCAAACATGATCGCAAGCGAAAGCACGATGGCAGGCACAATGATGAGCCGCGAGGCGACCGAGAAGATGAGCTGACGCAGATGCGCGTGATAGCTTCCACCGTGAAAGGATGCACCGAGAATGATGAGTGCAACGGGCGTGGTCGCCGCCGCGATCTGCGCGACGGGCTTCAGCACTGGCGCAGGAATCGCCAGCTCTACGAGACGGCACAGAGCCCCCGTAATTGCTCCCAAGATCATGGGATTCATGAGAACGCTGCGCAGGATCGGCAGGAGGTCAAATCGACCGCCGCGAAAGGTCTCAAGCACGAGCACACCGAGTATATTGTAGATGGGAACGATGACTGCAATCATCATGGTCGGAATCGCAATCGCCGCATCGCCAAAGATGTTGCTGACGAGCGGAATGCCCATGAGGACGTAATTGCCGCGAAAGGCCGCCTGGATCATCGGACCGCGTCGGGCATTGTCCGACTCAATGCGGCAGACAACGCCCGTAAAGACGAGTGCCGTGAGCAGCACACCCACCGCACCAAAGAGCATGAGCGTGGGTTGGAATGCCGTCCCCGGATCGGAGATGTAGATGTTGTAGAACATCATAAAGAAGAAGAACACACGGAACACCATGCGATTCATATGCCGAAGTTCTTCCTCACTGAGAAGACGCGAACGTTTCACGAAAACGCCGACCGCCATCAGACAGAAGAGGGGAACGACGCCGCCGAGCGCGACAAAGAAATTGCTAAGCACAAAAAAGCCTCCCCACCCATTCTCCTGTATTATATCAGGAAAGAGGTGGAGAGGCAACGGATAGATTCACGTCTCACAAAGCTGCATCTTTCGTTCGCGGAACGTGACAACCTGCAAATCAAACGCGTGGGCAAGCTCGTGCGCACACGCGTAGTGGCAGCCGACCCCTGCCGGAACGTGCGCGTCGGAGCCGATGGTAACATATCGTCCGCCGAGTTCATGGTAGCGGTGGTAGATGGGAGCGAGTTCCTTGATGCCACGCGGGGTACCGAGGCGGCGCGTATTGATCTCGATGACGGTATCCGTCTCGACGAGGGCGCACAGGACGGTGTCAATGTCGTCGATGAAATCCCCGTAGGAAAGCTCAGGATTATCGAATGTTGCGTTGCGTGCGATGTAGTCGATGTGTGCAAGCGCATTGATGAACGGATGCGCATAGATCTCGTCACGCATGACGGTGAGGTATTCGTGATACATCTCCCGCTTCTCATGCCCCTCGAACGTCTCGGGATAGTAGAGATCCTTCACGTCCAGAAAATGAATCGAACCGAGCACGAAATCAAACGGAACACGCTGCAGAAATGCGGCGTTTTTTTCGCGTGCGCTCGCCATCATGCCCATCTCGACACCGAGTGAGAGATTTCCCTTGGCGCGGAGCGGCTCATACGCCGCCCAATACGCCGCAGGATCGAAGATGAACTCCTCGGTGCCCGCCGACGGATAGTCATAGTCGAGGTGCTCGGTAAAGACCAGCCCGAGCCCCTGACGCTCCGCCTCATGCAGCGCATCCTGCGCCTTCATCTCCGAGTCAGCCGAGAACTCCGTGTGAATATGGCTGTCAAAGTACATCATCATTCCGCCCCTTTTGCAAGATCGCCCACAGCATCGGACAGACGCGCAAAATCCGCAAGTGAGAGCTGCTCACCGCGCATATTCTCCGCGATGCCCGCCGCCGCAAGTCCCGCGCGGCTCTCTTCCTTCGTCAGCCCCGCGCCCGTAAGAGCATTGAGGAGAGTCTTGCGCCGCTGTCCGAACGCAGCACGGACGAGGCGGAAAAAGAGTTTTTCATCCTGCGGGCGCACCGTGGGTACGTCCTGCACATGACAGGCGATGACGGCACTCGTGACCTCGGGCGCGGGCATGAATGCACGCGGCGGCACATCCATCACCATGCGCGGCACGGTGAAATACTGCACGGCGATGGAGAGCGCACCATAGTCCTTCGAGCCGGGGCGCGCCGTCATGCGGACAGCGACCTCCTTTTGCACCATTGTGACGAGCCGCTCGATGGGCAGACGCTGCTCGAGCAGGGTCATAATGATCGGGGTTGTGATGTAGTAGGGAAGATTTGCGACCACCTTGAATCGGGATCTGTTCGGCAGCCCAAGAATTTCCGAGATATTCAGCTTCAGGATGTCGCCCGGCACAATCGTCACATTATCGTAGCCCTTCAGTGTCTCTGCGAGCACGGCAGGAAGTTTCTTGTCCAGTTCGACAGCGACAACGCGCGCTCCTGTCTCTGCGAGCCCCTGTGTCAGAGTCCCAATGCCGGGACCGATCTCGAGCACGGTATCTGCAGGTGAAAGTTCCGCCGCATCCACAATCCCCTGCACGACCGACCGATCCACGAGAAAGTTCTGCCCGAGCCGCTTACTCGCGCGCAGGTGAAAGGCGCTGAGGATGTGGCGTGTGACCTTCGGGTCGGCGATTATGGGTGTACTTGCGTTCATTGCAGCTCCTCTATGGCAGATGTAAACTCTTCGCGCGTCACACCGTAGGTGTTGAGGCGACGAAGAAATGTCTTCGCATTCGCAAAGCCGAGTCCGAGGCGACGTCCGAGCCGTGCACGGCGAAGGGCGGCATCCTCTGTGCCCGTCAGCCCATGCACCATCAGATCGCTCATTGAAAAGATCTCTGCGGGCTGCTCCATCGGCGTCCGTACCTTTTCGAGTGCGGCACGAATTGCCGCAGGGCTTGCCTGTTCGATGCCGATGTCGCCGTCATTGAAATTCGTTGCCTCCTCGGCGGGGACAAAGGCGTGGCGCGCGTGGGGGAACATCTCTGTGAGGCGTGCACGAATACGCTCTCCTACGGTATCGGGGTCGGTCAGGATGATGATGCCGCGCTTTTCGTATGCGGCGCGGATATTCCGAATCGCCATGCTGCGCAGACGAAAGCCGTCGGTGATGATGCAGTCCGCCTCAACCGCCCGCCGCACAGCGAGGACGTCCATCTTCCCCTCGACAATGATGACTTCTTTGATCACAGCCGCTTCACAACTTCCCCATACAGTGTCTCATGTATCTCCGCAATCGGAAGGGGCACGCCGTCCGCGCTCGAGGGAATGCGCACCCAACCGTAGCGCACGGCGAGGAGGACGTAGGCATCGTGGGCGCGTGCGAGATAGGCGGCGTCGCGCTCGTGGATGTCGGGTGCGGCCCCCTTTTCCGCAGCGCGTGCCGCGATCAACCGCTCTGCCGCACGCGGCTCCATGTCGAGGAAGAAGACCGCGTCTGGTACGGGCAGCCCCATCTTGCGAAACTCAAGGTCATAGAGCCAATCGAGATAGGCATCGCGCTCGGCCGCATCCGCAATCTTCACCGCCTGATGCACCATATTCGAGGTCGTATAGCGATCGGCGAGGACAATCGCGCTCGCCTCATAGGCCTGCCCCCACTTCATGCGATAGGAGGCGTAGCGGTCGACGGCAAAGAACGTAGACGCCGCATAGGCGTTCACATCGTCCGCGTGCGCGCCAAAGTCCCCGCGCAGGTACATCCGCACGAGCATGGAAGAGTCCGCCTCGTAGTCCGGAAATGTAACGGGCACGACGCGATGCCCCTCGCGCACAAGCCGCTCCGTGAGGAGCCGCGTCTGCGTCTCCTTGCCAGAGCCGTCCCCCGCCTCGATGATAAATAGTTTACCCTTTGCCATACGAACCTTCCGCAATCACCAAGAGTGTCCCGAGCGACGCATCCGCCGCGCCGACGACGCGCGCGCCCACCGCCTTCATCGCAGAGAGATACGAGAGCGTCGCGCCGTCGATCACATCGCCCGCCGCGAGCACGGGAATCCCCGGCGGATAGAAGACAATCGTCTCCGCCGCAATCCGCCCCTCAGCCGCTTCCATACGCACGCACGCATGCGGGGCGAAATACGCCGCGCGCGGCTCCATCTCCATCCGAGGAATCGGCGGCAGTGAGAGAAACGCCGCCGCCCCGCGCGACGTGCACAGGGGCGCGCACGTTGCCGCCATATCCCGCAGCGCCGCAAGCAGCTGCTCCGTCTCCCGTTCCCCATCCGCATAGGAGAGGAGGAGCAGCACATTCCGCGCATCGGCAAGTTCCACGGCAATACCGCGCCGCCGCAGCTCCTCCTCCGCCGCAAAGCCCGTAAGGCCAAGCCCCGTGACCTGCACGGTGATCTTCATCGGATCGAGCGCCATCACCCCAGGAGCGCCCATATGCTCTGCACCGAACGCCCACAACCCCTCGATCTTATTGATACGGCGGCGCAGATCATGCGCACACGAAATTGCAGCGGCAAGACGTTCCGCGCCGCTCTCCGCCATCTGCGCGCGCGCCAGATCGAGCGAGGCGAGCAGGATCTCATTTGGACTTGTCGACTGCACAATGCCCGATGCCGTACGAATCCGCTCCGTCGGCACGCGCCCGCCGCGTGCGAGGAGCATCGAGGTCTGCGTCAGCGAGCCGAGCAGCTTATGTGTGCTCTCTGCCGAGAGATCCGCCCCCGCCGCCATCGCGGACGGCGGCAGTTCGTCGGAGAACGCAAAGTGCGACCCGTGCGCTGCATCCACGAGGAGGAGTTTGCCCTGCTCATGCAGGAAGTCCGCAATTGCCGCCAGCTCCGTCGCCACACCGTAGTACGTCGGATAGACGAGGAGCGCCGCGCGCGCCTCGGGGTGCTCCCGCACGGCGCGCTTCACCGCAGCGAGCGATACGCCCATCGCGATGCCGAGCCGTGTATCGATCTCAGGCTGCATGTAGACGGGGCGCACGCCCGTGAGGATCATCGCGCCCACGACGGAGCGGTGCACATTGCGCGGCACGAGCAGGGCATCGCCCGGTGCGAGCGTCGCCATCAGCATCGTGTGAATCGCACCCGTCGTCCCGTTCACCATGAAGTACGCCGCATCCGCACCGTACGCCTCTGCCGCCAGAGTCTCCGCCGCACGGATACAGCCCGTCGGCGCATGCAGATCATCCAGCTCCGCCGAGAGCGACACGTCGGCGCGCAGCCCCTCCTCCGTAAAGAAGCGCTGCAGCATGGGATGCGCCCCGCGCCCGCCCTTATGTCCCGGCGTATGCAGCGGCAGAACACCAAGCCCCGCATAGTGGAGCACAGCCTCCGCCAGTGGCGCGCTCACTCGCCCTCCACCATGCGGTTCTCGACACGCAGATGCACCTTCGTCCCCTGATTCGGCGCAGAGATGATCTGAATCGCCGCGCCGATGAGCTTTGCGCGCTCCTCCATGCCGATCACACCGAAATGACGCCCGCGCAGACGGCGCTGCGTCTCCATATCGAGTGCATCATCCATCTCATCTGTCTGCTCAGGTTCCTCGGGCAGACGATCCGGATCAAAGCCGACCCCGTCATCGGCAATCAGCACGGACAGCGCCTGCTCCGTATAGCGCATGCGCACGCGCACCTTGTCCGTCTTGGCGTGGTGAACGACGTTGTTCAGCGCCTCCTGCACAATGCGGAAAACCGCGATCTCCACATGCTTCGGCAGTGTGTAGTGCGTCCCCTCGAGGCTGAATGTCCCGCGCAACTTCCCGCGCTCGCCGAAGAGACGGATGAGCTGCTCCACCGCCTGAGGCAACCCCAGATCATCAAGAGCCATCGGGCGCATATCAAAGATTATCTGACGCACGCCCGTGAGGCATTTGCGAATTTCCTCGCGCAGCTCCACGAGGGTCTTCTTTGCTTCCGCCATATCCTGATCCATCAGACGCTCTGTGATCGTCGTTGTGAAGAGCACATTCGCGAGATCCTGCGCAGGGCCGTCATGAATCTCTCGGGAGATGCGGTATCGCTCCTCCTCCGTCGCCTTGATAATGCGCGCGCCGACGAATTTGTCCTTCTGCACCGCCTCAATCTTCCAGAGCACGCCGCTGACCTGTGTGCTGAGATAGCTGAGCACGGAGCCGATGGAGAGCGCCATATGCTCCGCGCGCGCCACGACATTGTGCAGGTAGCGCAGGCGGATCTCGAGCTTGTCGCGCTCCACGCGCATGGACTGCTCCTTCTCGCGCTCGATCGCGAGATTAATCTGGATGATGGACACCGCCTCATAGGTCTTGCGGATCTCATCCTCCGTATGCTCCGCGAAATTCCGACTCACCTCGGCGAGCTTCTGCTTCGCCCGCTGCTCGTCCGCCGCGAGCGCATCCACGCGCTCGATGCTCTCCGCAACGCGCTGCTTCAGCTCCGCAAGCCGCTGCCGCGCGTCGTCCACCTCATTACGCGTATTCTGGTAGATGTCGAAGATCTGCGTCTTATTATCCTCGATCGTGTCGATCGTATTCGTCAGCAGCCTGCGCAGCTGCCCCTCCTCGAGCCCCTCTACGGGCTGGTCATCCACACGCTGATAGCCCTGTGCGCGCCGTCTCTCATCTGTCCGCATCGTACCCTCCTAAACACCCATATATTTGCATTGTACCCCATTTCCCCGCAAAAGTCACGCAGACTTCTCCCTTGCTTTTTCCTTAAAAAATCGGTAAAATGACAAATTGGAGAGAAACGCATCATAAACATAGATAAGACGAAAGCACAGGTGAATCGCATGAGCATCTTTTCACGCTTCCTCCCGAAGCGCAAACCGCCCGAACTCAAGAACAACATCCCGAAGGAGAAGGAGAACATCCGCAAGACCTTCGGCGTATACTGCAGCAAGCACCACAGCCCGAAGGGCGGCAAGCTCTGCCCCTCCTGCACGGCGCTCCTCGCCACAGTCTTCACGAAGATCGACCGTTGCCCCTACGGCATCACAAAGCCGATCTGCGACCGCTGCGACCGCCCGTGTTTCGGGGCAAAGGCGACGCAGGACTTCCTCACGATCATGAAGGGCACGCGCGGCATGTTCCTGCGCCACCCGATCATGACGATCAAGCACAAGCTGGCGAGCATGGGCGTCGACTACGCGAAGTACCAGCAGGATAAGAAGGTCAGCGACAAGGCAAAGGCGAAGGAAAAGGCGGCAAAGGCGCGCGCAAAGGAAAAAGAGAAGAAGAAGTAAGGGCATAGAAAAACCTCCCGTTCGATTGCGGGAGGTTTTTTTGTTCCGTATCAGGCGAGATTCTTGATATAGTCCTTCAGCTCGTCCGCCGCACGGGTCACGCGCGAGAGGTTCGCCGTGATCTCCTGCGTCGATGCCGCCTGCTGCTCGCTGATGGAGCCGGTCGTCTCGATCGACTTCGAGATATCTTCGACGGCGCGGTTCATCTCATTCAGCGTCACCTGAATGCGCTCCGTCGCCTCACGCGACTGCTCGGCAAGCTTGCGCACTTCCTCTGCGACAACTGCGAATCCGCGCCCCTGCTCGCCCGCGCGCGCCGCCTCGATGGCCGCATTCAGTCCGAGCAGATTCGTCTGACCCGCGATATTCGTGATGAAGTCGATGACCTTGATCGTGTCGGCATTGCGCTCCTGCAGGAACTTCGCCTGCTTCACGGACTCCTGTCCTGCGCTCGCCAGCTCCGTCGCACTCTTTGCGACCTGCTCGATTGCCTCGTAGACCGTCTGCGTCGAGGTTGCGATCTGCTCAATCGCGGTGAGCAGGCGCTCGTGGTCAATCTTTGTCTCTTCTGCCATGTTTTGCTTCCTCCCTGATCCACCCGGATATGAATGATTTCGTTGTACGCTTGCTATGTTTTTATTCAACGTACATAAGAAAAACCCTTCTCAGATGAAAAATTTATCTGTGTAAATTCTTCATTTCTCAGGCATGAGAATGATGTTCACTGGAAGGTTCGATGCGCCCGGCGGTGAATACTCGAAGGACACCGGCTGCGCGCTTGTATAGGTACCGAGATCGGCGAGCTCCGTATACTGCGTGAGGAAGAGCAGCCCCTCCTCACGCGCCTGTGCAACCTGTTCTGTCTCGGGCAGTGTCTGATCGCCGAAATAGGCGCGCGTTGCGGGCGTCTGAACGAGCACTCGCTTGCCGCCGCTCTCTGCGCGCACGGCGCCTGCATAGACACCGCCCAGAGGGCTCAGTAAGTAACGCGTATTCTCGCGGCCCGCCGTCGGAATATTGATCTGATAGAGAATGCCGTAGTTGCCGTAATTCACAACGGGCGAGCCGTCCGTCGCGTCGATGCCGCGCCGGTAGACATCGTGAACATTGTCGCCGATCGGGAAATAGACCGCGCCGTCCATCGTCGGACGGTAGGTTTTCTGCGAGGTGATGACGCGGTTCATCCCGCGGAACGTCCCGCGCAGTGCGATCTCATCGCGCGGCAGGACGTGCGCGATCCGCAGAAAGGCAAAGGGATCGACATCCGCACCGTACATGATGACCGAGACGCGCACGGGCGCATTCGTGTGGAAATCGTAGACACCGTACACGAGTTGCCCCGGCGCGAGCAGAGTTTCGTTCATTGCGGGCACGAGAAGGCGCGGCCGCTCCTTCGTCACATAGATGCGCTCGTTCAGCTCGCGCGTGTCAAAGTAGCCGATCTGTGTCGCCTTTCCGACGTGCAGATAGTCCGCACTCGGTGCTGCGGCAGCCCCGCGCGTTACGGTGACGGTCGCGAGATCTGCCTCCGTATCGAGGACGACCGCCACCTTCTTGGGCTGCGGCGTGTCATTCAGGTGATAGTAGAGGACGCGCGCGTCCCCCGTCACCGTGTCCCGATAGAGAACGCCGACCTCCTTGACATACTCGGGGCTGTCGGAGAAGAGCAGCGTGCCGCCCGTGTCGTAGGACTCCACCGGCCAACGGTGCATGAGGCGCGATGTGCCGGGTGAAAAGATACGGTTGCGTGGCGGCTCCGTCGACCCGAGAATATTCGTGATGCGGTCGCGGATATTCGCCTGTGCCGTACCGCGCTCGCGCACGATTGTCGTGCTGCCGTCATGCTTTGCCGCGTATGCCTGCCCCGCCGCACAGACGAGTGCAAGCGTCACCGCCGCCATTTTTTGAAACAATCCCTTATTCATGCGTTCTGTTATACATTCCCTTCATTTCTCATTGATCCCCGCGCAGAACCGTCCGCAGGTGTGTGATTCCCTCACGCACACCGTCGGGCAGCTGCGCGAGGCGCACATTCAGACGCGCCGCCACATCCGCCTTCATGAGGCGCAGGCGAAACTCCGTCAACCCAAAATGCGGCCGTGGAATGTTCACACGGTGCAGGAGATACGGATTCGTCTCCACATTGTTCAGCCCCGCCTCGCCCGTCACCGCCGTCAGGTAGTCCTCCTCGGCAAGCATCGCAACAATCCCCGCATCATACGCCCCCGTCGGATAGGAGAAGCTATAGATGGTTTTCAGCCCCTTCCACTCGAGCATCAGCTTCGAGAGCCGCAGCTCCTCGCGCTGTTTCTCGGGGGGCAGTGTCGTCAGCGGAATGTGGTTCGCCGTGTGGCTGCCAATCTCCATGCCGCGCCGCTCCATGTCAAAGAGATTGTCCCATGTCATATAGCCGGGGAGACCGATGTCATTCGTCACCACGTAGAACACCGCTTTCATGCCGCGCTCCTCGAGCATCGGCAGGATCACGCGGTGATTGTCCTCGTATCCATCATCAAAGGAGAGGATGACGGGTTTTTCGGGCAGCTCCTGCTTGCCCTTGCGTGCGCGTGCATAGTCCTGCGGCGTGATTGTCGTATACCCCTCCGCCGCGAGGTAGTCCAGCTGCGCGGCAAACTCCTCGGGCGGTACGACGTACGGCTCTGCCCCCGGGCGCGGAGGCTCCGTCACCATATGATACTCGAGAATGGGAAAGCCCGTCGGCGGCTCTGCGGTCAGCACCCACGCCACAAATGCCAAGAACAGGAGCACGGGCAGCGGCATCCCCTTTGAAAGCAACCGCGCGATTCCTCTGATCAAAACGCTATACCTCCTCCGCCAACGTGCAGATCTTCCGCAGACGATGGCTCATACCCGACTTGCTGATGTGGCAGAGCGCCGCGAGCTCCGCCATTGTGATCTCCGGATGTGCGCGCCGCATCTCTGCCGTCTCGCGTAGATCCTCGGAGAGCGATACGAGACGTCCAGCTGCTGCAAGGCGCTCGATTGCCGCAAGCTGCCCCGCCGCAGCGTCTACGGCACGCTGCAGGTTCGCCGTCTCCACATTGACGAGACGGTTCACCTGCGCGCGCACCTCCTTGAGGTTGCGTGCGACCTCGATCTCCTCCGCCGCCTCCTCCGCACCGATCAGCGCGAGGAAGTCCATGACGGCATCGCCTTCCTTGAGGTAGACCACGTAGGTATCATGCCGATCGGTCAAGCCGACGGGGAAATGCAACCGCCGCAGGAGCGTGTGAAGCGCACGCCCCATCGTCGCACTCTTCGCCGTGATCTCGAGATGACAGCTCGCCTCGGGACGGTTGACGCTGCCGCCGCCGAGGAATGCACCGCGCAGATAGGCCGCACGGCAGCATTTCTTGCGGATCAGCTCCATATCCGTACCCGCGCGCAGCATCCCCGCCTCGAGGAAGCCGAGGCGGGTGAGGAGCGGCGTGACAGCCTCTCCTGCTGCAATATTGACGATGTATGTGCGCCGTCGCAGCTGTGGTGTGCGCTCCATTGCGACCGAGGTCTCGATCGCAGCGTCCATGGTGCGCAGGAGACGGATCACGCGGCGTGCAACGGCGGCACTCGCCGCCTCGAACCGCAGCCCGAGGCCGAGCTCCTCGTCCGTTACCATCGACGCGCCCATGCGCAGGAGTGCGGCAAGCTCTGCCGTCTGACAGCACTCACGCTCAGTATCCGTACGCGAGAGCGCATTCTTTACATCCGAGGCAAACGAGGGCATCTCAGCTCACCCGAAAATCGTAGATCATGCGCATGACGTTGCGGCTTAGCTTGTCGGGGTCATGCCGCACAGCATCCGACTGATTGATGATGTCGGCCGCAACAAAGCCGATGCCGAGCGCGTTGATCGCCGCCTCGTCCACGGCGACGGGCACAATTCCCTCCGCCGCATACTTTTCGCGCAGTTCATCCGAAATCGGTGCGCTGTTGACGAGCATAAAGTCGATCGCGCCGCGCCCCGCATGCTTGATGATTGCCTCCGCGTGCATGGAGGCCGTATAGCCGTCCGTCTCGCCAGGCTGCGTCATGACATTGCAGATGTAGATCTTGAGCGCGCGGCTCTTGCGCAGCTCCTCCGCCACGCCGTTCACAAGAAGGTTCGGCATGATGCTCGTGTAGAGACTGCCGGGACCGAGGATGATTGCATCCGCCGTGCGAATCGCTTCGAGTGCGGACGGCACGGGTGCAACATCCTGCGGATGAAGACGAACGCGGCGAATGCGCCCCGGCACCTCGGGGATGTGGGACTCGCCCTCGACGACGGTGCCGTCCTCGAGGATCGCATCGAGACGCACGGACTGCTTCGAGGCGGGGAGCACACGCCCCTTGACCGCGAGAACCTTTGAGGACTCGCGCAGCGCCGTCTCCATATCGCCCGTGACCTCCGCCATCGCCGCGAGAAAGAGGTTACCAAAGCTGTGACCCGCGAGATTGCTCCGCCCCTCGAAGCGATGCTGAAAGAGTTTTTCCATCAGCGGCTCGGTGTCGGCGAGCGCAACGAGGCAGTTCCTGAGATCGCCTGGAGGGATGATGCCCAACTCCTCACGCAGACGTCCCGATGAGCCGCCGTCATCTGCGACCGTCACCACCGCCGTCACATTGCTCGTCAGTTCCTTGATTCCGCGCAGGAGCACGGAGAGTCCGTGGCCGCCGCCGATCACCGTGACCGCAGGACCTCGGCTGAGACGCGTCTTTTCATAGACGAGATCGACGAGGCGCGCCGATGTCCCCTCAGGCATCAGCGCCGTGATGACGGAGCGGATGATGTGCCGCGTCGCGAGCAGCATGAGCCCGCTGCCGAGAAGTGCAACCGCCGACCCCGCAATCGCCGTGAAGCCGTAGTCATAGCTACCCTGCCACGTATAGACGAAGCGGAAGATCGCCTCCTCGATGCTGTCGATGTATTTGTAGTTGAAAATCAGGGCGACCCCGAGGCCGACGCAGAGCGTTCCAATCGCAAAGACGAAGAGCCAGCGCTTGAAGCCCATGCCGGGGTAGAGCCATTTCATCAGATGCATGAACTAGCCCTCGCTCACGTGTTCATGCACCTCATTCTTCATGAGGTCGCGATGCTCGAGATGCGCCGCATAGCTCCCCTTGATCCGATCGTAGAGGTGCTTTGCGATAAAGACGCTGCGGTGCATGCCACCCGTACAACCGATGGCGATGACGAGCTGGCTCTTGCCCTCCTTCACGTACTGCGGCAGGAGGAAATCGATCATCCCGTCGAGCTGCTGCTCGAATTTCTGCGTCACATCCCACGACTCGATGTAGGAGGAGACCTGCGGAACCGTGCCGCTCTTGTTACGCAGTGAGTCCACATAGAACGGATTCGGCAGGAACCGCACGTCAAAGACGAGGTCGGCGTCGAGCGGGATGCCATACTTGAAGCCAAAGGAAAGGATATTGACATTCATCTCCGCGTCCTTGCCCGGCGTATCGTAATGCTGGCGGATGATCTCGCGCAGCTCAGCCTTGCGCAGACGGGAGGTGTCGATCAGCTGCGTCGCGCGTGCACGGATCTCTGCGAGCTGTCCACGCTCGCGCGTCACGCCCTCCGAGATGCGCGCATCCGGTGCGAGTGGGTGGGGGCGGCGCGTCTCCTTGTAGCGGCGGATGATGACGTCGTCGGACGCCTCAATGAAGAGGAGCTCATAGGCAACATCCCCCGCATCCAGTTCACCGAGAATGCGCACAAAGTCGTCGAAGAACTCGCGGCTGCGCGTGTCCACAACGATCGCCGCGCGGCTGATCTGCCCGTGCGTCTCGCGGCAGAGGTCGATGAATTTCGGAATGAAGACGGGGGGCAGATTGTCCACGCAGAAATATCCCAGATCCTCCATATAGCGTGCGGCAAGCGATTTGCCGCCGCCCGACAGCCCCGTCACGATCACGGGGCGAAACTTCTCCGCTACACGTTTCACGTCTGCCATAGTATCACCTCACAGTACGAATTTCTCAATCGCAAGCGCAATCCCGTTCGCGTCGTTCGATGTCGTTATGTAACGCGCGCGCTCCTTTGCGCCCAGAATGCCGTTCTCCGGCACGACGGAGAACGCGCCCATCTCGAGCATCTCGTAATCATTGTCCGCATCGCCCGCGACCATCACCTCATCGAGGGTCAGCCCCATTGCATCCGCGAGTGCCTTGACACCGACCGCCTTATTCACGCCGGGCGGGTTGATGTCGACGCTCGTGCCCGTATTCTGCTGCGGCACGAGCTGATCGCCGAAGCGCTCCTGCACCGCACACACATAGGAGCCGATGCCCTCGTCCAGCTCGCGCAGGACGAATTGCGGGACATTCTCCGTATAGCGCAGAAAGTCACGCCCGACACCGTTCACCACGAAATGCGCCGTCGTTCGATAGGCGGCAAAGTATTCCTCACGGTACTCCGGTGCGTAGATCTCCGTGCCGATGTACCAGTTCACGTACCAGTCACGCTCGTAGGCAAATGTCAGAAACTCGCGCGTCAGAGCGGGAGCGAAATAGCGTGCAAAGACGGGAGCCCCCTCCGCTTTTCCAACATAGCCGCCGTTGCAGCAGATAACGGGCGCATCCGAGGCAAGCAAGCGCGCAAAGTAGAGCGCCGAGCGCAGCATGCGTCCCGTCGCAATCGTCACAGTGACGCCGCGCGACATTGCGCGCGCAAGAATGTCCTTTGTGCGTGTCGTGATCTTCTTGTCCGATGTCAGGAGCGTTCCGTCCAGATCGAGCGCAATGAGTTTGATTGCCATGACTCAGCCCTTCATCGGCACGGGCGCATCCGCCCCCATGCCGAGCACATAGTGATAGATCGCCGCCGCAAGCCCGTTCTCCGTGCAGGAGAGGGTCTCGTAGTCCGTCACCGCTTTGACCTCAGGGAACGCGTTGCCCATAGCAACACTCTTGCCCGCCGCCTTCAGCATGGGCAGATCATTGTATGCATCGCCGATCGCCATCGTCTCCTCGATAGCGATGCCAAGTTTGTTCGCAAGCGACCTCAGTGCCGATGCTTTAGAGATCCCCTTCGGCACGATCTCGATGAGGCAGTCCGCCGAGCGCGTTACATCCACCCGATCGCCGAATGCCGCAAGCACCGCCTCCGAGCGTACGAGCGTCACATCGCGTCCCTCGGTCACGAGGAGCAGCTTGCAGTTGCCCGCCGTATGTGCAAACATGCCGTCCCACCCGACCGCCTCGCCTGTGAGCTTCTGCGAGTTCTCATAGAAGCGTGACTCGTCGCACGCCTCGACATAGCGCAGAACGCCGCCGCTGTATGTCTGGATGTACCAGTCGCGCTCCTGACAGAACGCGATGATGTCATGCGCAAGCGCCGCGTCAATCGTATGCTCCTCATAGACGCGCCCGCTCGGGCTCTTGATGAGCCCGCCGTTGTACGAGATGATCGGCACGTCCACGCCGAGCGCCTGTGCAACGGGCAGTGCCGCCTCGAACATGCGCCCCGTTGCGATTGTCACCACGACGCCCGCCTCCGTCGCACGGCGCACCGCCGCAATATTCTCCGCCGAGACCACATTGCCGTCCGGCAGCATCGTCCCGTCCAGATCCGATACAAACAGCTTTACCGCCATTTCGTCCCCCTCCTGTATTCCCTGTGTTTTATCTGCTGACAAAGAGCTTTCCCCTATGTTATAATACCCCGAAACGATTCATCGAAAGGAGGCGCGCCTTGCAGAACATCGTCCGCAAATTCCTTATACTCGTCGCCCTGCTCCTCATCCTCGTCGGCATCTTCGGTCTCTCCTACACCTATCAGATCGACCACCGCAGCGCACGCAGCCTCTCAGCGTACGCGCGCATCGATTTTCAGGCATCCTACACGGGCGAGGGACGGCTCGAGGGCGCGACACTCACGCTCTGGGACTATCGCTTCGACGAGGCAAAACTCCTGCCCGACGTCGTCCTCTACACAGACGGCGCCGCATGGGAGATGAAGGCAGTCACGAAATACACGCCGCGCCCCGTTCCCGATGCAGACAGCCCATACAAGAACGAAAACAAATTCTTCGTCGAACTGCCGCGCGCGAGTCTCCCCGCCATCCGCAAGGCGACGGGCATCCGCGTGCGCTTCTACTACGACAACGGCCAGACCATCGACCTGCCGCTGAACGAACCCGACCTCGCCTATTGGCAGCGCGAACTCGGACGCGGCATCTAAAAGCTATTGTACTGTTATTGAAAACATTCGTCAAGGCAGGGAACTCCAATGAAGAAGAACGACCTCGTACTCATCGGCGCGCTGCTCCTCCTCTGCGGGATCGGCGCCATGTTTTTTTTCACGCACGCGGACAGTGAGGCGCGCCACGCCGTCATTATGCAGAACAATGTCATTCTCTACGACATTCCGCTCACAGGACATACGGGCACGGAGGAGATCCGCATCGCGGACGAGGACGGCGAGAATATCATCCGCATTGAGGGCGAGACGATCGCTGTCATTGACGCCGACTGCCCCGATCTCGTCTGTGTGCATACGGGTGCGGCATCGAAAAAGGGCGACGTGATTGCCTGCCTGCCGCACAAGCTCCTGATCGAAGTGAAATGATATGAACGGACTTCAACGGATCACACGCATTGCGCTGCTCACGGCGCTCTCGCTCATTCTCTTTATCCTCGAGGGCTTCCTCCCTCTGCCGCTTCCCGTCCCGGGTGCAAAGCTCGGACTTGCCGCCATTGTCACACTGATTGCACTCTATATGCTACCAGCACGCGACGCGGCACTCATGCTCACACTGCGCATCATCCTCGCCTCCGCCTTCGGCGGCGGACTTGCCCCCATGCTCTACAGTCTCGCAGGCGGTGCGGCGAGCTTTGCAGCGATGGTGCTGCTGAAACGATACACGCAGCTCTCCATCGTCAGCATCAGTGCGGCGGGTGGCTTCCTACACAATATGGCGCAGCTGCTTGTCGCCGCCGCCGTGATGCAGACATCAGCGCTCTTTGTCTATGCGCCCATGCTTGGCATCGTCGGCATACTCACGGGCATACTCATCGGCATCACCGCACGCGTAATTTTACAGAAAATATCAAGATAAATATTCTCATTTTCATCGTTTTATGCTATACTGTCATTAGCAGATTTTTCTCTCTACTATGAATTTAAGGAGGACAATCCAAATGGAGTATCGCATCGAACATGATTCCCTCGGCGAAGTCAAGGTGCCCGCAGACAAGTATTGGGCGGCGCAAACGGAGCGCAGCTTCGAGAACTTCCCCATCGGCATTGAGAAGATGCCCGCCGAGATCATCCACGCATTCGGCATTCTGAAGAAATCCGCCGCGATTGCAAACAACAAGCTCGGCAAGCTCGACGAGAAGCGCCTCGATGCCATCAAGGCGGCGTGCGACGAGATCATCGCGGGCAAACTCGCGGAGCATTTCCCGCTTGCGGTCTGGCAGACGGGCAGCGGCACTCAGTCGAACATGAACGTCAACGAGGTCATTGCGAACCGCGGCAACGAGATCGCGGGCGAGAAGATCCTCCATCCAAACGATCACTCCAATATGTCGCAGAGCTCGAACGACACCTTCCCGACAGCCATGCACATTGCCGCCGTCATTGCGATCGAGGACGGGCTCTTCCCGAGCATCGACCTCCTCGCCGACACCTTCCGCCGCCTCATGAAGGAAAACGAGGGCATTGTCAAGACGGGGCGCACCCATCTGCAGGATGCAGTGCCTATCTCCTTCACGCAGGAGATCAGCGGCTGGCTCGCGATGCTCGAGCAGTCGAAGAAGCAGCTGCAGGCGGCACTCCCCTTCCTCCACGAGCTCGCGCTCGGCGGCACTGCGGTCGGCACGGGGCTGAACACGCCGAAGGGCTTCGATGTCGCGGTTGCCAAGGCGGCGAGCGAACTGACGGGCAAGAACTTCGTCACCGCGCCGAACAAGTTCCACGCACTCACGAGCAAGGATGCGATCGTCTTTGCACACGGCGGACTCAAGGGGCTCGCGGCAAACATGATGAAGATTGCAAACGACATCCGCTGGCTCGCCGCAGGTCCGCGCTGCGGTCTCGGCGAGATCACGATCCCCGCGAACGAGCCGGGCAGCTCCATCATGCCGGGCAAGGTCAACCCAACCCAGTGCGAATCCGTCACGATGGTCGCCGTACAGGTCATGGGCAACGATACTGCCATCGGCATCGCAGCCTCGCAGGGCAATTTCGAACTGAACGTATTCATGCCCGTCATGATCTACGACTTCCTCCAGTCCGCGCGGTTGCTCACCGACTCCCTCAAGTCGTTCAATGACCGCTGCGTCACGGGCATCACGGCGAACCGCGAGAAGATGCACGAGAACCTGCATCGCTCGCTCATGCTCGTCACGGCGCTGAACCCATACATCGGCTACGAGAACGCTGCAAAGACCGCGCACAAGGCATTCGACGAGAACATCAGCCTCAAGGAGGCGTGCGTCGCCCTCGGTTTCCTCACCGCTGAGAAATTCGATGAGGTCTTCCATCCTGAAGAGATGGTGTAAAATTTACGTTTCCTCATGAGAAAATGGGCTGTCACACGAAGTTTTCCAGCTTCGTGCAACGGCCCATTTTTGCGCCCCCCTAAATCGCCAAAAAATCCGGATTGAGCACGCGGAGCGTCTTACGGTCGTAGTCGATGATCCCCTCGTCGCGCATGTGGCTCATCTCGCGGCTGAGTGCGCTGCGCTCCACGCCAAGGTAGCGCGCGAGCTGCGTCTGGTTCAGCTCACGCACGGCAGTACCATCCCCCTCCACGGGGATTGCCTGCAGGTAGACGCTGAGCTTTGCGCGGATGCTCTTCTGCCCCATGATGCGGATCTTGTGCTGATAAAAGGTTCCCTTCTGCGAAATTCTGCGCAGCATATTCAGCGTGAACCGCCAGAGATGCGGGTCGCTGCATGCGGTACGCTCGTAGAGCTGTCGGAACTGCAGGCGCAGGATCAGCGTATCGCTGAGTGCCTTGACGAACATACGGCTTGCCGCGAGATTCGCCCCCTCCATCGTCTCGCCGAAACTCTTGCCCGCCTCAAAGATATTCATGTCGATCTGGTCGGCGTTCTCGTTGAGAAACGACACCTCGATTGCCCCTGTCAGAATGATGCCCGTCACAATCGGCGCACGGCCCATGCGCATGATATCCGCGCTCGCCGCATAACGTTTCACCTCACCGCCGAGCGCATTCAGAAGCTCCGGCAGAGCCTCTGCCGGAATCCCCTCGAACAGATCGTGCCGCAGAAGCAGTTCCATATACGGCGCCAGCATTTCATGCGTCAGCATAATCCGCTCCTTTCCGTTGATAGAGAACAATTCTCTATCATTATAGGGGGAATCCGCGAATTTGTAAATGAGACGCACATTTTTTCCACAATATTTCTCTTCATTGTGTCAAAAAATGCTATAATGACAGCAGTCATACAACGTTCAACAGAAATGGAGCATACCATGCAGAACACATCATATCAAAATCTCATCATCGGTTTTGGCAAGGCGGGCAAGACACTCGCGGGCTTCCTCGCAAAGAAAGGCGAGACGGTCGCCCTCGTCGAGCGGTCAAAGGCGCGCTACGGCGGCACCTGCATCAACGTTGCCTGCATCCCGTCGAAATCCCTCGAATACAGCGCGCGTCTCTCGGCCGAGATCGGCGGAGGCTTTGCTGCAAAAGCGGAGCGCTATCGCGCCGCCATCTCGGAGAAGCGCCGCCTCACTGCAATGCTGCGCGAGAAGAACTACGCGAAGGTAACGGGCACAGGTGCTGTCGTCATCGACGGAGAGGCACACTTTGTCGATGCGCACACGGTCTCTGTGACGACGGCAGACGGGGAGCAGCGGATCACAGCGGAGCGCATCTTTATCAACACGGGCGCAGTCCCCTTCGTCCCGCCGATCCCAGGAGCGGCAGAGAGCACACACGTCTACACGAGCGAGACGATGATGGAGTTGGACGAACTGCCGGAGAAACTTGTCATCATCGGCGGCGGCTACATTGGGCTGGAATTCGCATCGTATTACGCCAACTTCGGCTCCTCCGTCGCCGTCGTACAGGACGGCGATGTCTTTATCCCGCGTGAAGATGCAGAGATTTCCGCACGCGTCCTGCAGCAGATGAACGACCGCGGCATCCACGTCCTGACGGGCGCAAAGATCATGCGCATCGAGGACGGCGCTGCGGGCGCAAACGTCGTCATCCAGGCGGCGGACGGTGAAAAGACGCTTGCGGCAAACGCTATCCTCATCGCCACGGGACGCCGCCCGAACACGGAAGCGCTGAACCTCGCGGCGGCAGGTGTACGGCAGACGGCGCGCGGCGCGGTGGAGGTCGATGAACACCTCCGCACGAATGTCCCGCATATCTGGGCGATGGGCGATGTCACAGGCGGACTGCAGTTCACCTACATCTCCCTCGACGATTTCCGCATCGTAAAGGATCAGCTCGCAGGTTCCTCCGAGCGTACGACGGCAAATCGCGGAGCCGTCCCATACTCCGTCTTCCTCGATCCGCCGCTCTCGCGCGTCGGCATGACCGAGGCAGAGGCACAGTCGGCAGGCTTTGACGTGCGCGTCCTCCGCCTCGAGGTTGCAGCCATTCCAAAGGCGCAGGTTTACAAGAAACCAGCAGGCATCCTGAAGGCAATCGTAGATGCAAAGACCGACACAATTCTCGGCGCGCATTTCTTCTGCCCCGAGTCGCAGGAGATGATCAACCTCATGAAGGCGGCAATCGACCATGGCATTACCGCCCGCGCGCTCGGCTCTGCCATCTACACGCACCCGACCATGACCGAGGCACTGAACGACCTCTTTGGATGAAAAGGAGAACATCATGCACATCTCACGCAGAAGCACCCGAGCTCGCATCGCCCTCCTGCTCGCCCCGCTCCTTCTCTTTGGCGCGGGATGCGCGCAAGCCGCGCCTGAAGCAGCGCCCGTACAACAGGTGTCCGAGCGTGCTCCTGCTACGAGCAGCATTCAGCTCCTATCGATGGAGTTCCGGCATCCCGTCGCAGACGGTACACTCATGCGCATGATCTGGCTCGTCGATGCGCCCGCAAAGAACGCTCTTTCATCGGAAGAGCTCACGACAAGAGGAATCGATCCAAACAGCTTCATCCCCTGCCTCGGCGAGTTCGTCGGCAAGGAGTACACAGACGGGCGCAATCAGGACATCAGCGAGCGCTACGTCCCGTGGACACCGGAGCTCGAGGCTAGCCTCCACGCACTCATTGCAGAGCGGAACCTCACCGCTGAGAATGACTACGGCGCACGCGCGGAGACAGTCACGAATCCCGCCTATAACATCGTCCTCTCCTACAAGGACGGTCACAGCCTCTACATCACCTCCGAGGGGCAGACCGTGAACGGACACGAGGCGGATATCGAGGATATTCTCCTCACATGGTGCGACGAAGCGTTCGCGGCGAAAGGAAAGTAAGAAAAGGAGATTCCATGAAGAACTGGGTGAAATACATCAGCCGCGCAGTGTTTGCGTTTGGTCTTGCCGTTCTGTCCCCATCCGCATTTGGTGCGCCCGCTTCACAGGAGCACGGCATTGTATTGTCAGGGGAGGTGAAACAGGACTACATTCAAAAAGAGATGGATGCACTCTACCACCCCACCAAGAATACTGCGGCAAAACCATGGTCCCCGCCCAATGGTTGGATCCATGAAAAACTTACGATCGGAGATGTGCCCGTCGAGCGGATTGCGCCGACAAAATCGGCCGCACAGAGGATCATCCTGCTGCTGCACGGCGGCGGCTATATGGGCGGCATAACCGACCGCTACCGTGCGCTGTCTGTTCGTCAGGCAACATATATGAATGCGGCGGAGGTCTACAACGTAGACTATCGGCTTGCCCCCGCGCACGTCTATCCGGCCGCGCTGGAGGATGCGGAAGCTGTCTATCGCGGGCTGCTCACACGTGGAATCGCTCCGTCAAACATTATTGTTTTCGGAGATTCTTCGGGCGGCAATCTCGCCCTCGCACTTGCGCTCCGGCTAAAAGAGCAGGGGCTTCCGCAGCCCGCCCTGCTGCTTCTGCTCTCGCCATGGGTGGATTTCGAGCACAAGGACGGCACATCACGCACGGAGAATTTTGAAAAAGACAAAATGCTCGGTGCCGGAACCCCATTTGCAGACACTGTTCGCAAAGCACCGCCCTACGCGGGCAGTCTCCCGCTCGACGATCCGCGCCTCTCTCTTATTCACGCCGATCTCAGCGGACTGCCGCCGATGCTGATCCAGACGGGCGGCTACGATCTTCTCCTGACAGAGGACGAACAGCTTGCGGAAAAGGTGGCTGCAGACGGTACTCCTGTGACGCTCAGCGTCTACCCCGAGATGCCCCACGTATTCCCGCTCGTCCTGCCCAAACTCGCAGAAAGTTTCACTGCACTGGAGGAGATGCGGGACTTTGTGAATCGGTATATGAACGACCTACCATAATCATACGAAAGCGGGAGATTTCGCCACATGAGCAAAATCTCCCGCTTGTCGTTTCTCTATTATGCTTCTCTGCGGTCGAACGGTACCTGCCCCAACTGCAGATCCGGGTTGTTCTCGCGGATCCAGCCGAGCGCCCACTCGTTGCTCACAAGGAGGACGGGGTTGCCGTTGCGGTCGTGGACGAACATGCCGCGATCCGCGCCGCGCAGGTCGGCGGGCGTGATTGTGCGCCCATCGGGGAACGCGAGCCAGCGCGCCGTCTCGAACGGCTGCATCTGCATCGTGATCTCCGTGTTGTACTCGTTCTTCAGTCGGTACTCGAGCACCTCGAACTGGAGCGTGCCGACGGTGCCGACGATGTAGCTGTCAAGACCCGCACCGACCTGCTCGAAGAGCTGAATCGCACCCTCCTGCGTCAGCTGCTCGATGCCCTTGACGAACTGCTTGCGCTTCATCGTGTCCTTTGCGGCGACGCGCGCGAAGCGCTCGGGCGGGAACACGGGGAAGTCCTCGAATTTGAATTTATGTGAGGGATCGCAGAGCGTGTCGCCGATACCAAACACGCCGGGGTCGAAGAGCCCCACGATGTCGCCGGGATATGCCGTGTCGATGATCTGGCGATCCTGCGCGAGGAACTGCTGCGGCTGTGCGAGCTTGATGAGTTTGCCCGAGGGCGCGTGCCAGACGCTCATATTGCGGTCGAACTTGCCCGAGGAGATGCGGATAAAGGCAAGGCGGTCGCGGTGCGCGGGGTTCATATTCGCCTGGATCTTGAAGACGAAGCCCGAGAATTTCTCATCGTCGGGTTCGATCAAACCGTCCGAGGAGATGCGCGGTGCAGGTGTCGGTGCAAGGCGGATGTACTCCTCGAGGAAGTTCTGCACGCCGAAGTTCGTCATTGCCGAGCCGAAGAACATCGGCGTGAGCTCGCCCGCATCCACTGCCGCGCGGTCGAACTCCTCACCCGCGTCGCGCAGCAACTCGATGTCGTCGTGGAGCGCAGCGGCGACATCCTCTCCGACGCGCTCCACCCACGCGGGATCCTCCATCTCAAACACCTCAGAGACGCGTGTCTCCTGCCCGTGCGTGACATCCTCGGCGAACAGCTCGATGCGGTTCTTCTCGCGGTCGTAGACACCGCGATACGTGCCATCTATTCCAATCGGCCAATTCATCGGATAGGAGCGGATGCCGAGCACGTTCTCGAGTTCATCCATCAGGTCGAGCGGCGCCTTGCCGAAGCGGTCGAGCTTGTTGACGAAGGTGAAGATGGGAATGCCGCGCTGACGGCAGACGCGGAACAGCTTGCGCGTTTGCGCCTCCACGCCCTTTGCCGCATCGATAATCATGACGGCGCTGTCCACCGCCATCAGCGTGCGGTAGGTGTCCTCGCTGAAGTCCTGATGCCCGGGGGTATCGAGGATGTTGATGCGGTAGCCGTCGTAGTCGAACTGCAGGACAGAGGATGTGACGGAGATGCCGCGCTGCTTCTCGATCTCCATCCAGTCGGAGACGGCGTGGCGCTGTGTCTTGCGCGACTTGATCGAGCCGGCGAGATGGATCGCGCCCCCGTAGAGCAGCAGCTTCTCCGTGAGCGTGGTCTTGCCCGCGTCAGGATGCGAGATGATGGCGAATGTACGGCGCTTTTCGATTTCGCGCGCGAGTTCTTCTTTTAGCGTTGCCATGAATCTCCCTTACTTCGATTTTATTTCAAGGTCAATGATACGGGGCAGTGGTCGCTCCCGAATACATCCGCGTGGATCTCCGCCGCTGCGATGCGGTCACGCAGCTCCTCGGAGACGAGGAAGTAGTCGATGCGCCACCCCGCATTCGTCTCGCGCGCGTGGCGCAGATACGACCACCATGTATACGCGCCCGTGAGATCGGGAT
The DNA here is from genome assembly GCF_000318175.2 of Selenomonas sp. oral taxon 138 str. F0429. Lineage (NCBI taxonomy): Bacteria > Bacillati > Bacillota > Negativicutes > Selenomonadales > Selenomonadaceae > Selenomonas > Selenomonas sp. oral taxon 138. The sequence goes on from NZ_KB290930.1 coordinate 43,414, forward strand.
AGAGCGCGCGGAAAGTGTCGACAAAGCCCGCTGCGAGCAGCTCCGTGAACTTGCCGCGCTCTTCGTCCGTAAAGCCCGCATTGCGGCGGTTGCTCTTCGGGTTCTTGAGGTCGATCTCCGTATGCGCAACATTGAGGTCGCCGCAGACGACGACGGGCTTCTTCGCGCGCAGGTCAAGCAGGAACGCACGGAACGCATCCTCCCAGACCATGCGGTAGTCGAGGCGCAGGAGCCCGTTCTTCGAGTTCGGTGTGTAGACGGTGACGAGGTAGACATCCTCGAACTCCATCGTGATGACGCGCCCCTCGTTGTCGTGCTCCTCTATGCCGATGCCATAGCTGACCGAGAGCGGCTTTAGGCGCGTAAAGATTGCCGTGCCGGAGTAGCCCTTTTTCTCCGCACTGTAAAAATACTGCTCGTAGCCGGGCAGATCGAGGATCGCCTGCCCCTCCTGCATCTTCGTTTCCTGTAGGCAGAATGCGTCGGCGTTGAGTTCCTTGAAGGACTCCATAAAGCCCTTCTTCAGAGCCGCACGCAGTCCGTTGACATTCCATGATACAAAGCGCATCGCGTTCCTCCGTCAGAGCGTCTTATACGCAGAAATCGGCCAGAATACGAGGATCGCCTTGCCCTTGATGAGGTCGTACGGCACGAAGCCGACGTCGGCAAACCGGCTGTCCTCGGAGTTGTTGCGGTTGTCGCCCATGACGAAGATGCGCCCCTCGGGCACTGTCGTCTTCGGGTACTCGCTGCGCGTCTTCTCGAGGATGTAGTCCTCGGTCAGCAGCTGATCGTTGACGAGCACGCGCCCCTCGCGAATCTCGATTGTGTCGCCGGGCGTCGCGATCACGCGCTTGATGAAGTCGCGGCTCGGATCGCGCGGGTACTGAAAGACGAGCACTTCGCCCTTCTCCGGTACGCGGAAGCGATAGATGAATTTATTGACGACGAGGCGCTCCTCCGACTCGAGTGTCGGGCGCATCGACGGACCATCGACAACATAGAGTTCCACGATAAACGTGCGGATGAACATGGCGAGTGCAACGGCAACAACGATGGATACGATCCAATCCTTGATCTCCGCCGCAGTCGATGTTTCCTTTTCCATAAAATTCTCCTCTCAAACAGGAAAAAATAAGCAAAAATAGGGACTGCCGCAGCAGTCCCCATCCATGCCGAATTAGCGCTTTTCCCGAATGCGAGCCGCCTTGCCCGTAAGTCCGCGCAGATAGTAGAGCTTCGCACGGCGGACAATGCCGCGACGCGTCACCTCGATCTTTGCAATGCGCGGGGAATGCACGGGGAAGAGTCGCTCGACGCCGACACCCGATGCAATGCGGCGCACGGTGAAGGTCTCGCGCACGCCCGAACCCTGACGCGCGATGACAACGCCCTCGAACACCTGAATGCGCTCGCGCGTGCCCTCGACGATGCGCGCATGAACGCGAACCGTATCGCCCGGTGCAAATGCGGGGATGTCGGAGCGGAGCTGCTCCTTCTCAAGAACCTCGATGATATTCATATGTTTTCCTCCTTCGCTCGGACGTTCATAGCCGGCTCATGCCGCCCAGCGGACCATCCACACACATACCTAGTGACTATAGCATAAGATCGACGCTGACGCAAGAAAAATTTTTCCGTAGCAGTAAAGCCGCGGCCGTTATGTATTGCGTTCCCGTCCGCCCCTCTCACTTTCCTAGGAACGTCCCGTCGGACAGGGCTTTTTTGACTCCGGCTTCTTTGCGCGGCGCGGCGGCATATGTTCCCGCCAGTCCGGCTCGCAGGTGATGCGGTTGCGTCCGTTCTCCTTCGACTGATAGAGCGCCGTGTCAGCGCGCTTTACCATATGATCCACCGTATCCTCGGCTGTACCGTACCAGATGGCAACACCACCGCTGCACGTCACCTGATCCGATGGGTGGATGTGCGCCTCTGAAACCGCCTCGCGAATTACGTTGGCAAAAGCCTCTGCCTGTGCACCGTCATAGTGCAGACAGAGCAGGATGAACTCCTCACCGCCCCAGCGTATGAGAACGTGTCGGCGGTCGAGGAAGGCGCTGATCGTCTGTGCAAAGCCCACAAGCACCACGTCGCCGACATCGTGTCCATAGGTGTCATTGATGCTTTTAAAGTGGTCGATGTCAAACATGATGAGCGCAAACGGTTCCTTGATTTCAAGAGAGATGCGCATGAAGTCGCGCGTCGCCGCAGGGAATTTATTGCGATTGAACGCGCCTGTGAGCGGATCAACCTCCATGCGTTTCGTCACGACGCTGACCTCGTTCTCAAGGCTCGCAGAGAGCTCTGCGAGGTAACGTTCATGCGCGGCACGCTCCAAGATCAGCTGTACGATGAAGAAGCCGATCGTATAGATGCCGAACGGAACAAAATAGGTATGCCAACCGAATATGCGGTATTGGGACGAGAGCCCATCGACCACGGCAAGTACAGAGAGTGTTCCAAACGCAACGAGCAGCGAACGGCAGCGCTGATTCCCGCGTTTGTAGCATAACCAAAGCCAGTACCCGGTCACGAGTCCGCAGAGAGCAAGGGCGGGATAGAAGCAGAACCGCATGAGATAGAGGCCATTCTGCCCTAGAATCTCAAGCAAAACGGCAAGAACAAGGATAATTCCATAGATGGAGGAAAGGCGCAAGATGTTTTTTTTATACTGCTCGTCAATGATGCTGTAGATCAGTAAGTTGGCACTCAGCGGAATCAGGTAGGACGACACCAGCTCTACGATCCGCCAGAATACAGGCCAGTCGAGCCAGAGGAGCACGAGACTCGACGCACTGAGCATCCATACAAAGAAGATGAAAAGGACGACGATCAGACGCAGATAGATATCCCGCAGCTCCTTCTCCGTAAAGAAGTAGACGCCGAGCAGCATGATGAAGATGAGGAGCGCTGTAATGCCGCTGACATAGGGAAAGTCGTAGAGGAAGACATCCTCGATCTGGTGCGCAGGGCGATCCAGTCGAATGCGGTCAAACTGCCCAAGCACCCAGATATTGTCCGAATGAACCTGAAAGTAAAGTTGACGCCCGACCGCCCACGCCGGCAAATCGACGAGATGCCACTTCCGACCATAGGAGAAGGCGTGCTGACCGAGATCGCCATAGCGATAGATGGAGACCCCGTCCAAAAAGATCTGTACGGACTGATCTGTTGTGGAGAAGAAGAGGCTCTCATCCACGCCCGTATCCGGCGGAATGTAGACACGAATCCAGACATGGTGCGTCCCCTCCGGAACAGCAACACCAAACTGCGGATTGAATTTTCTCCAACGCCCCTCATCCTTTGGAAATGCAGGGACGGTCTTCGCTCCACGGATGCTGAACTCCGGCGAATCCGTCTGCCAATATTCCCATGAGAGTTCGGAGGTTTCAGCGGAAGCTATGTGTCCCGTGCAAACGAGCAGCGCAAAGAAAAGCATCTGCACAAATTTGCACCATCTCCGATTCATGCTCCGCTCACCCCCTTTCAAACATGTTCGTTGGAAAATGAAGTATACTTAAGGATTTTCAGGAAGAAAGTCCTAGCAATGTTTTGCGTACAATCTCCTCCGGCACATTGCTGTGCACGGAGACCTTGCCAATGCCCTCGGCGAGCACCCAATGAATGCGGCCGCCCACGGTTTTCTTGTCGTGGAAGAGATCCTCATACATCGCCTCTGCCGTCACACCCGTAGCGGTGAGCGGCAGCCCCATCGCGCGAATCAGAGACTCCATGCGGAGGCGATCTGCGGCGGAGAGCAGCCCCATCTCTTCGCTGATCTGTGCTGCGCCGACCATGCCGATCGCAACTGCCTCCCCGTGACGGTAGCGCACATACCCCGTCTCCTTCTCGATCGCATGCGCAATCGTATGCCCGAAGTTTAAGATGCGCCTGAGACCGCCCTCGCGCTCATCCTGCCGCACGACATCCGCCTTGATCTCACAGGAACGCGCAATCATATGCGCCGCTGCGGGTGGGGCGAGCGCAAGCACCTGTGCGCAGTGCTCCTCGAGCCATGCAAAGAAATCCGCATCGCAGATGATACCGTATTTGATGATCTCGCCGAGTCCCGTTGTAATCTCTCGCGCAGGCAACGTGTTGAGCAGATCGAGATCCATAAAGACTGCATCGGGTTGGTAGAATGCACCGATGAGATTCTTGCCGAGCGGATGGTTGACGGCGACCTTGCCGCCGACGCTCGAGTCCACCTGTGCGAGCAGGCTCGTCGGCAGCTGGATAAAGGGCACGCCGCGCATATAGGTCGCCGCGACAAAGCCAGCGAGGTCGCCGACCACGCCGCCGCCGAGCGCAATGATCGGCGACCTGCGATCTAGTCCGAGCTCTATTGCACGCGTAAAGAGATCGTTCGCCGTGTCCAGACTCTTCGAGGACTCCCCCGCAGGAATCACTGCAATCTCCGCCTGCAGCCCGGCGCGTTCGAGTGCCTCTGCAATGCGTCCGGCATGGAGCTCTCCGACATTCGTATCCGTGACGATCATGCCATGCGCGGAGTATCCCGCCTGACGCACGAATCCAATCATTTCATCGTCAATAGAATTCCCGATCACAATGGGATAGCTGCGCTCCCCAAGCTCGACTGCCACTCTGCGTATCATATTATTTTCTCCATATCCGAAGTGCCTGCAGGATGTGTTCTGCCACCTCAAGCGGCGCGCGTCCGCTCGTATCGACCGTAATGTCCGCCCCGTCATAGAGGCTGCGTCGCTCATCAAGGAGCTGCACAACAGCAGCGCGGCGATCCCCTGCATCCGCATGATCGAGCACGGGACGTGCGCCGCGCGCCGATGTGCGCTGGAGGATCGTGTCGACATCGGCGGTCAGCGCGACGAGGATGCCATTTTGACGCAGGATCGCGACGTTCTCCGCATCCTTTACCGTACCGCCGCCCGTTGCAATGACGAGGTTTGTACGCCCAGCCGCCTCGCGCACAGCATCCTTTTCGCGTGCACGGAAATATGGCTCACCATGTTCCCGAAACATTGCAGGAATGGACATGCCGTGCTTCTCCTCGATCTTGCGGTCGAGATCGTGAAATGCACAGCCCAGACGCGCGGCGAGCAGTCGCCCGACACTCGTCTTTCCCGTGCCCATAAATCCGATCAATACGACATTCTTCATGCCTTCTTCCACACCCTCTCGAGCCGCGTACGATAGGCGGCAAGGGATTCTTTGAGATCAGTCATCGAATCCGCATGGAACTGCGTACAGATGGCATCCGCGAGAACGTAGGAGGCCATCGCCTCCCCCACCACAGAAGCGGCAGGAACGGCGCAGGTGTCGCTGCGCTCCTTGCTCGCCGAGACCTCCTTGCCCGTTGCAAGATCGACCGTCTTCAGCGGTGCCATCAGCGTCGGGATGGGCTTCATCGCCGCGCGAACGATAAGGGTCTCTCCGTTTGTCATGCCACCCTCGAGGCCGCCCGCACGATTCGTCCTGCGATAGGGGCGTCCGTCTGTCCCCATATAGAGTTCATCGTGGATCTCGCTGCCGGGCAGATGCGCACACGCAAAGCCCGCGCCGATTTCCACGCCCTTGATCGCCTGAATGGACATGAGAGCGCCCGCAAGCTTTCCATCGAGACGCGCATCCCACTGCGTATGCGATCCGAGACCGACAGGCAGACCGCGTACAACGACCTCAAAGACGCCGCCGAGCGTGTCGCCCGCCGCCTGTGCCTCGTCGATGCGGTCTTTCATCCGTATCTCTGCCGCAGGATCGCAGCAGTTCAAATCATCACTGTTCGTCATGCCGATATCTTCGTCACGGATTGCCGCACGGTCAACTGTCACGCCGCCGATCTCTGTCACATGCGAAGCAACAGTCACCCCCACGGCTGCGAGGAGCTGACGACAGACGGCACCGACGGCGACACGCATTGTCGTCTCGCGCGCACTCGATCGCTCGAGGATGTCGCGTGCGTCCAGCCTATCATATTTCAGCACGCCCGTGAGATCGGCATGCCCGGGGCGCACGGCTGTGACCTTTGACCCTGCGGGCACTCCAAATGGATCCATGCGCTCCGTCCAGTTTGCAAAATCGCGGTTCACAACCTGCAGTGTGATCGGCGATCCCAGTGTCTCCCCAAAACGCAGCCCCGAAAGCACCTCGACACGATCCGTCTCGATCTTCATGCGGTCGCCGCGCCCATAGCCCTGCTGGCGGCGCGCGAGCTGCGCATCAATCGCCTCACGCGTCACACGCAGCCCCGCCGGCATTCCATCGAGAATCGCCGTCAGCGCCGCGCCGTGGGACTCGCCGCCCGTGATAAAACGCAAATGGCTCATTCCAATTCCCCCGTGCTAAAATTCTATTCATCTTGAAATAGATTCGATACAAGCCCGCCTTTTCCTGCAAGAGTATCCGCCTTTGTTACGCAGAGAGGCATTTCGTATACATTACTTCGCCGCGCCCGCATACGCAGCGATGTTGACGAGAAGGACTCCATGCAGTTCATTTCCCTCTGCCGTGAGCGAGAAGGAAGAGAACTGCACGCAGCGCGCCCCCTCCTGCAGCGCGCGCAGAAAGGAAAGGACATCAAAGTAATTCCCGTGAAATTTGAATTCGATCGGCTGCACTGCAATCTCGCCCGCAGGCTCGGACGGCTGCGGCGCAACGCCGACAATCGACACGCCGCTGCGCCGAGCAAGGCTCTCCACCTCATGAATGAACCTGCCCTGCCCCTGCACCTCGGGCAGGGCATCCGCAAGACGCCTCTGCCGCGCCCGCAGCTTTGACGCGGCCTCACCATCTGCAAGCAGCGTTCTCTGATATGCATCTGCACGCATAAGCAGCGTCTCTGCCGCTGCCCGTTCGGCGCGTGCCGCATCGCGCTGCACAGCGATATACGGTCCTATGAGGAGCGCATAGAGCAGAAGCAATGCAAGCGCGAAGATCAGCACAATCTCGATGCGCTGTCGCTCGGAAAGTCGTTCCATCATGCCTCCCTACCAGCTGCTGTGCAGGATGAAGTGGATGCGCCCCGGTACATTGGTCGTGCGCTCCCCCTGCCCCGCCTGTTCGAGCGTGACCTCCGCAGAGAAAAATGCGTCCTCCTCCATCGTGCCCATAAGCACGGCAAGTGCCGCATAGTCTGCGGCTTCCCCGTCGATTCGAATCGCATGAGCCTCTGCCTGCACCCCCGAAATATGCACGCCATCGACTGTCATCGAGCCAAGATGCACGAGGAGCGCAGGCAGCGGCAGAGACTCCGCAGAAAATGCAGAGAGGAGCTGCTCACGCTGTGCCACATCGGCGCGCAAAGCAGAGAACTCCTCCATCCGCACCAGCTCCGAGCCCCGGAGCGCAAGTTCTTCTGTAGTACGGTCACGCGCCTGACGCACTGCCATGTAAGAAGCAACATCCGCACCAACGCCCGCGAGAAAAAGTGCGACGGCAAGAACGGCGATCAGCTGCGCCGCATGTGCACGCAAGAAAGCAGAGATCGGCTGCCGCGCCGTCCAATACAGATGCTCAGGGCTTCCGGCACGCATGAGCAGCCCCGCATAGATAGCAGGTGCAATCGCATCCTCCGCGCTTTCCATCTCCCACGGCATACGCGGCTCACGTGCCGCCTCGATCTCGTCCGCGAACACACCGCCATCCGGCGGATAGACGGTAATCATCTGCAATCGCAGCCCCTCAGCGGAAAATGCAGCAAAATATCCACGGATGCGATACCCATCCATCCGTGCCGTCCAATAGCGCCGCGGCTCAGTCTCGGACAACGCCGAGCACACGATCTCAGCATCATCGGATAGAGGTGCCCCCGCCTCGTCCGCCTCGGCGCGCAGTGACCAGAGAAGCGCCTCCCGCAGCTCTCTGCGGCTGAGGTGAATGGGCAGCTCCCATTCCGCCGTCTCCGCCTCGGTAGCGGGGAGCGCCAATGCCAGTGGGAGTCTCTCCCAGCCTGCGTGCCGCAGCGCAGTGCCAATAAACGCAGCGAGTGTTGCTGCATCCGAAGGTGCAGGACAGCATTCCTCCAACGTGCGCGATTCCGTCACCATCCACGCGCCCCCATTCTCCTCGGCTGCACATAGGTGCGCGAGCACAAGTCCCTTCCCCCCAGGATAGAGGCCAACTGCCTCGCGCGTGCACCACAAGAGTCTAATACCAGCGCCGCCAGACATAGTGATCCCCCTTCTTCTCCATCCGCGCACGAACGATCTTTGCCCGCAGCCACTTCTCTCCATCGGGGACACGCGTCTCGCTCTCATCGATGGCAGCCGCCCCCACCGTGAGGAAAGGTCCCCGCTCTCTTGGTGTCTCGATGAAGACGTGGAGTTCGATCTTCTCCGCTGTTGGAATCACGCCCACATCCTTGTTCACTTCCTTGGTCTCACCCGCATCCGGCAGGTCGCCGTATGCGTTGGCATTCCGCTCAAGTTTTGCTGTAGCCGTCTCCACCGCGCTCTCAGCAGCAAGGCGCAGCTGCATTTCCCGCTCATATTCCACTGTCACATCGGCACCGCCGCGCATGAACGCAGTGGCGGCCAGACCGAGCAGGAGAATTACCGTCAGTACAGCAAGCCCGACGGCAGAGACCGTGCCGCGCTCATCCTTATGTGCCACCCATATCCTCCCGCAGATAGACAGAGGTTGCGAGGCTGTACGTACGCCCCGTCACCATGCTCATGCCTCTCATCTCGATGTGGTAGAGGCGCGGATGCAGCGCATCCTCCCGTACAGAGAACGCCTCGATATGGACGCCCGCCCCGCTGAACGCTCCCGTGATGGGGGATGTCACCGCATTGAGCACCAGACGACCATCCGTGCGCCAATAGCGATCCTGCGGCGCATGATCCCACGCCCTCTGCCGCATTTCATAAAAGCCTCGCTGCCGTTCCCCTATGTGGTCGGAGAGCAGCGCTGACTCCACAATGCGCGCAGCTGCAATCTGCATTTCCTGCCGCAGCTCCGCATCCGCGATCTCGTTCTGATAGCTGCGCCATGACCATACAACCGCAAAGGCGAGAAAACTCAGCAGGAGCACAAAGATCGGCAGGCTGACGGCAAGCTCCATCAACAGGAAGCCCCTTGCGCCGTTCGTGTCCTTAGGGATTGCTTGACACCGCTCCATGATGCCTCATCCTCCGCACAAAATCCGCCTGCTCCTCATGCCCCAAATGTTCCCACGAAATCTGCAGATGCACATCGTAGAACTCATCCTGACGCGCAACGAATGTCTCGACCTGATAGAGTCGATCATTCGAGGTGACCGCTGTCAGCGCAGATAGCGGCGGTATTCCCTGATCCAGCTCCGCCTCCATCATCGAAAGCTGTGCACGTGCGACAAACGCCGCCTCCATGCGTCCGGCAGCGCGCTCCTCGAGTAATGCCGTTCGTGCAAAGAGCGTGAGCGCAGCCACAACAGCAAGGACAATGATCCCGAGTACAACAGTCTCGATGAGAACCCAGCCGGCCTCCGCCCTATTCCGCCTCATCGTCATGAGGTGCTCCTCGGTGCAAGCGGATCCGCGCTGCCTGGTCAATCACAACGCGCAGCGCATCCTGCTCGTGCCCCACAGCATAGACCCGAATTGTCATATTGCTGCTCCAATCTCTTGCAATATCTCCGTTGCGGTCAAATGCCACGCGCTTTCCATGCGCCGTCTCCTGCTCGAATCGCACAAGCGGCAGCGGCTCATGCACGCGAACAGTCCCATCAAACGGTCGATGAAGTGCATAGCCATCAGTGTAAATTTCAAGACGCGGATCGCGTTTCCATGAGCGTCTTCCCTCTAGCATATAGAGCTCCATCGCCGTCACACGGCTGAGCGCCTGTACGCGCCGAATTTCGGCGGCGAGATGCACAGCCTCGTACTCAACCGCCGCACGTGCATAGAGTGAAAGCGCTGCCGGAAGCGCCGCCGCAAATACGATGCCGAGTACAGAGACTGCAACGAGCACGTTGAGAAGCGCCATGCCCCGCATTTCGACGCGCCTCACAAGACAGCTCCCCAATAGAGCTGCCAGATCTGCGCGCCCGCGACAAAGGCGACATAGCCGCCAGCTGCGAGGAAGGGGCCGAAGGGAATCCCATCACGGCGCTTTTTTCTCCCCGTCGCAAGGAGGAACGCCGCCGCAATTCCGCCGAGCATAAAGGCGATCCAGACGGCAATCAGCGCCGATTCCCATCCCAGCCAAACGCCGAGCGCCGCAGCAAGTTTTACATCACCGCCGCCAAGGCCGTCGCGTGCGGCAATATATAGGCAATAAAATAAGACGCCGCAAAGCGTCCCACCGATGAGAGCCTCCCGCAGGGAAAGCAGCCCCGCCAGCACCGGAACAAAGCCGAAGACAGCAAAGGGCAATGTAATCACGTCATAGAGCATACCATCTCTGAGGTCAAGATAGGAGAGCCAAAGGAGCACCGCAGAAAAAAGACTGCCACAGAGGCTGCGCAGCGTGACACCGCCGAAGAACAGAACGCCAATCACGGAAAGCAGCCAAAGAACAACAAGCGGCACGAGGGCAGTTCGTGCGGGAAAAAGCTCATGCAGCTCTTCCTGCATCCTCATGCCTCCCTTACTCCTTCGTACGATATTCCTCCGCTGTCCGTCCCGCACAAGTCGCACGCCAGACATTGTTCTTCTGCTCGATCTTGTACGTCGCCTTTTCCATGGACTCTTCCTTTCCGCCGACGAGCACATTGCCTGAGGGCGGCTTGAGATTCTTGAGATCGGTTACATACTCTGCCAGATCGTCAAGATTCGAGGGATTTTTCCCCTTTGCCGTCTGATACAGCACGATTGCCGTGTCGAGCGCCGTAAGATCCGCCTGCACCTTCACCGTGTTCGCCGTCGCAATCGCAGACGTGAAGCGCGGCACGGCAATCGCGAGGATCACCGCCAAGATCATCACGGCAAGCAGTGTCGAAAGCAGGGAAAATCCGCGTTGCGTATGTGCGGACTGCATGCGTTTACTTAAAGTCGACAAACTCGTCAATGCGCGCACCGCCCTTCGCCATCGGTTCCACGAAACTGCGCCATACATCCATCACGATGACACGCGGGTGCGCAGCGTCCTCAAGTGCATCCTTCAGCGCCGCCGCGAACTCCTCCTGCGTGGAGACGCGCACCGCCTTGATGCCGAAACTCTCCACGTATTTCACGTAGTCCATCTCGTGATCCAGCTCACAGGCAATATAGCGCTCGTCGTAGAGCACCTTCTGCAGCTGACGGATCATGCCAAGCCCACGGTTGTCGACAATGATCGAGAGCACGGGGAGACCGAGATGCGCGATCGTATAGTACTCGTTGCCCGTCATCTTGATGCCGCCGTCGCCCACGATGTGGATGACACGCCGCTGATTTCCCCACGCGAGCTGTGCACCCATCGCGGCGGGCAGTCCGTAGCCCATTGTACCGAGACCGCCCGAGGTCAGCCACGTCCGCGGCTCCTCCACGCGTAGGTGGAGGGCCGCCCACATCTGGTGCTGCCCCACATCGGTCGCATAGGCATATGCCTTGCCGCGGGTATTCTGCGCGACCTGATTCAGCGCCCACGGCACGGTCAGGCGACCGACATGGTAGTCGTAGTCGTATTCCTCCTGCCACGTGCGGATCTGCTCCCACCACGCACCGAGATCGCCCTTCGGCGTCTGCCGCATGAGCAACTTCAGAATCGTCCGCATATCGCCCGCGAGACCGAGGCTGTTCTCGATGTTCTTGTCAATCTCAGCGGGGTCAATGTCGATGTGAATAAATTTGCGGTTCGCCGTATACTTACTGAGGTTGCCCGTCTGACGGTCAGCAAAGCGGCTGCCGATCGCAATGACGAGATCGGCGGCACCAATGGCATAGTTCGCCACCTTTTCCCCGTGCATCCCAGCGAAACCAAGCATCTGCGGATGCGTGCTTGAAACGGCACCCATGCCCATGAGCGTATGCACGACGGGCAGATGGTATTTTTCGATGAATGCGGTGACCTCTGCCGAGGTGCCCGCCGAGATCACGCCGCCGCCCACAATCACGAGCGGACGCTCGGCAGCTACAATCTCCGCTGCCGCCTCCGCCGCGCAGATGATAAAGTCCGCGTCGGGCTTGCCCGGAACACGGGTCTGCGGCTCCTCGGGCGTATAGACAACCTCCTCGAAGAGGAGATTGCGCGGAACATCGAGGAGTACGGGGCCGGGACGCCCGCTGCGTGCAAGGTCGAATGCCTGACGGATCGTCGGTACGAGATCGGCAGCATTCTTGATCTTATAGTTGTGTTTCGTTACGGGCATCGTCACATCGAGGATATCTGTCTCCTGAAAGGCATCGCGTCCGAGCATGGCGATGTCGACCTGCCCCGTGATCGCGACCACGGGAATCGAGTCCATGTACGCCGTCGCAAGACCCGTCACGAGATTCGTCGCGCCCGGCCCTGACGTGGCGATGCAGACACCGACACGTCCCGTCGCACGCGCATAGCCGTCCGCCGCATGCGCGGCATTCTGCTCATGCGTTACGAGAACCTGACGGATCGCATCCTGTGCATAGAGCGCATCATAAAGCGGCAGGATCATCCCGCCTGGGTATCCAAACAACGTGTCCACGCCCTGCTCGCGCAGGCATGCCAAGACCGCCTCCGCACCTCTCATATGTGCGCACTCTCCTCTGATTTATACACAGTTGCACTCGTATTATATCATAGGCCAACGAATTAGAGCAAGCTGTGCATGCGTCCAATCTCGCGAATTTTTTCGACCGACATCTCCGACATGCATGACCTATCTCACCTATTGGTTTTCAGAATATACGATCGTTTCTATTATAGCATAGTTTTACGTACAGGAATAGATAAACAAATCACATATTTCCACGCCTCACAAAAATTTTTCCTCGTTTTCCCCGCGCAAACTTCCCCTTTACAGACCTTCCCCATCTACGGTATAATTACCATGTATTATGTTATAGTTCCCGCGTTTCATCACACACAAGCAGCATCAAGGAGCTTCGCAATCTTCCTGATGCCTTTTTGTTTGTATTGCCCAAAAGGGGAGGGCGTACAACGGATGGATGCGGAGGGGAAAGGGGTCACAGAAATGAAAGATGAAATCTTTAGTGTGCTCCAGCGGGTTGGGCGCAGCTTCATGCTGCCCGTCGCGATTCTGCCGATTGCAGGTATTCTGCTCGGCATTGGCGCATCGTTCACCAACCCCACGACGATCGAGACGTACGGTCTCGGCGGCGTGCTCGGCGCGGGCACGGCACTGCACTCGCTGCTCTCGATCATGGCGAGCGCGGGCAGCACGATCTTCGGCAATCTGCCGATCATCTTTGCGGTCGGCGTCGCCATCGGTATGGCAAAGGCGGAGAAGGAGGTCGCGGCGCTCTCGGCGATGATTGCCTTCTTCGTCATGCACACCGCCTGCAATGCGATGCTGAAAATCGGCGGGCAGATCCTGCCGGACGGCTCGATCGCACCGACGGTTCTCGAGGGTACGATTGCCGCCTCCTGCGGCATTATGTCGTTCCAGATGGGCGTCTTCGGCGGCATCATCGTCGGCATTGGCGTTGCATGGCTGCACAACAAATACCACAAGATTGTTCTGCCGAATGCACTCTCCTTCTTCGGCGGCTCGCGCTTCGTTCCGATCATCTCGACGATCGTCTTCCTCTTCGTCGGCATTGCAATGTACTTCCTCTGGCCGCTCGCACAGCAGGGCATCTTCGCCCTCGGCAGCCTCGTCACGGGCACGGGCTACATCGGCACGCTCATCTTCGGCATCATCAAGCGTGCACTCATCCCCTTCGGTCTGCATCACGTCTTCTACCTGCCGTTCTGGCAGACGGGCGTCGGCGGCTCGATGATGATCGACGGTCAGCTCATACAGGGCGGCCAGAACATCTTCTTCGCACAGCTCGCCTCGCCGAATGTCGCACATTTCAGCGCAGACGCAACGCGCTACTTCTCCGGTGAGTTCATCTTCATGATCTTCGGTCTGCCGGGTGCGGCGCTCGCGATGTACCACTGTGCGCGTCCCGAAAAGAAGAAGATCGCAGGGGGACTTCTCCTCTCGGCAGCGCTCACCTGTATGCTCACGGGTATTACAGAGCCAATCGAGTTCTCCTTCCTCTTTGTCGCACCCGCGCTCTTTGCCGTGCAGGTTGTACTTGCAGGTGCGGCGTATATGATCGCACACATGTTGAACATCGCCGTCGGACTCACGTTCTCGGGCGGTCTCCTCGACTTCTTTATCTTCGGTATTCTGCAGGGTGAGGCAAAGACGAGCTGGATGTACGTCATCCCCGTCGGCATCATCTACTTCTTCCTCTACTATTTCATCTTCCGCTGGATGATTACGCACTTCGGCTTCAAGACGCCAGGTCGCGAGGACGACGATGAGGAGACGAAGCTCTATACAAAGGCGGACTACAAGGCACGCGAGGGTGCGGGCGGCGCATCGGGCGATGCAGGATTTGACGCAAAGAGTGCGGCGATTGCGCGCGGTCTCGGCAGCAAGCGCAACATCACGTCCGTCGACTGCTGCGCGACGCGTCTGCGCTGCTCTGTCGCGGACTCATCGCTCGTCAATGAAAAGCTGCTCAAGGCGACGGGCGCGGTCGGCGTCATCGTCAAGGGCACGGGCGTACAGGTCATCTATGGGCCACAGGTCGCCGTCATCAAGTCGAACCTCGAGACCTATCTCGCAACCGCCCCCGAGGTCGAGCCGGAGGACGATGTGCCCGCAGCAGCACCCGCAGAGGAAAATCCAGCAGAGACGCCTGCAGCCGCTCCCGCCAATGCGGCAAAGCGCACGCTATACTCCCCCGTCACGGGCACGGTACATCCGATCACGGAGGCGCCGGATGAGGCGTTTGCGAGCAAGATGATGGGCGACGGATTCTTCATCTACCCGAGCAAAGGCGAGGTGCTTGCACCCGACGACGGCGAGGTCGTCTTCGTCTTCGATACGAAGCACGCCATCGGCATGAAGAGTGCGGATGGCACGGAGTACCTGCTCCACATCGGTGTAGATACGGTCGCGCTCGGCGGGCAGGGCTTCACAGTCTTTGTCGAGTCGGGACAGCATGTGAAGAAGGGCGACAAGCTCATGGAGTTCGACATCGACTACATTCGTGAAAATGCAAAATCCGATGCCTGCCTTGTGATCTTCACAGGACTGCCCGAGGGCACGAGCATCGAGATGACCGCCGAGGGCGAAGTCACGGCGCTCGATCCAGTTGCCAAGTTCTGATATTTACGTTTCACCAAAAAACAGCTTGTTTTCGGACAAGCTGCTTTTTCTATGGTATTTGTGACTTGAGAAACATTTCCAAAGTGGGATTCTATGTTATAATAACGCAAGCACAATAATACAATAGGGGGAATTTCAATGAACAATACAAAGGCACCATTTCGCTATGACATCGTCGGAAGCTTCCTGCGCCCCGCTGCGCTCATGAAGATGCGTGAGGCATTTGCAAACGGGAATGCCACAGCAGAAGATCTGCGCCAAGCAGAGGACGCGGCGATTCGCGATCTCGTCGCAAAGGAAAAGGAAGTCGGGCTCTGTGCCGTCACGGACGGGGAGTTCCGCCGCCGCTACTGGCATCTCGACTTTCTCGCGGCACTCGGCGGCGTGGAGGAGATCGGTGCCGCGCATTGGTCGGTCGCGTTCAAGGGCGCACAGCCAAAGGCGGCAACGGTAAAAATTGTGGACAAGGTGGACTTCGGAGCGCATCCGTTCCTCGACCACTTCCAGTTTTTGAACGATCTCGCAGGGGATGCCGTCGCAAAGATGACAATCCCCTCGCCAAGCATGCTGCACCTCATCTGCTGCGTGCGTGCGACGGACTACGCACCGATTCCGCGCTACGAGAAGGAGAATGCGCTCTTTGAGGACATCGCCCTTGCCTATCAGAAGGCAATCCGTGCTTTCTACGAGGCAGGCTGCCGCTATCTGCAGCTCGACGACACGTCCTGGGGCGAGTTCTGTGATCCGGAGAAGCGTGCAGCGTACGAGGCGCGCGGCTTCGACCTCGACCGCATCGAGCGTGCCTACGTGGCGATGATCAACCATGCACTGGAAGCAAAGCCTGCAGACATGACGATCACCATGCACATCTGCCGCGGCAATTTCCGCTCGACATGGTTTTCCTCGGGCGGCTACGAGCCCGTCGCAGAGATTCTCTTCGGCGGCTGCAAGGTTGACGGCTTCTTTCTCGAATACGACTCTGACCGCGCGGGTGGATTCGCACCGCTCGATCACATCAAGGATCAGCGTGTCGTGCTCGGACTTGTCACCTCGAAGTCGGGCGCACTCGAAAAGAGGGAGGATATCATCGCACGCATCCATGAGGCGGAAAAGCACGTCCCGCTCGATCAGCTCTGCCTCAGCCCGCAGTGCGGTTTCTCCTCAACCGAGGAGGGCAACATTCTGACGGAGGAGGAGCAGTGGAACAAGCTGCGCTTTATCAAAGAGGTCGCGGAATTGGTTTGGAAATAGAAAACTTCATCGTGTAAAGTGCAAAACGGCGACGCATCAGTCATCTCGACCGATGCGTCGCTGTTTTTTCTATGCGTATTTATTTGATAAACCCGACCTGCTTGCAGATCTCCGCGCACGCTTTTTCCTTGCGTTCGTTGAAGATCACCTTGTTCTCCTCGAAGATGTTGCGCCCGTGACTGTCAATGGAGACGATGAGGGGGCCAAACTCCTTCACCTTGCACGTCCAGAGTGTCTCCGGCATGCCGAGGTCGAGCCAGTTCGCGTCCACAATCTCCTCGACGCAGGTAGCGGCAACGACGGCGCAGCCCGCAGGGAAGACGCAGTGCAGCGCCTTGTGATCGCGGCAGCCACGCATCGTGCCGTCCTTCATGCCGCCCTTGCCGATAATGAGGCGCACGCCCGTCTCAGCGATGAACGCCTCCTCGAATTTCTCCATGCGCATACTGGTCGTTGGGCCGACTGTCACCATCTCGTATTTTCCCTCACCGTGCTTGCGGATGATCGGCCCCGCGTGGAGAATCGCGCCGTCCTTTACGTCGACGGGTAGCTTGCGCCCCTCCTCGATCACGCGGCGGTGTGCCACATCGCGGCAGGTTGTGAGATAGCCCGTGAGGTAGATCACATCACCCACGTTGATGGCCGCGAGGTCTTCGGGCTGAATCGGGGTCGTCAGAACTTTCTTCTCCATCAGAAATCCACCTCCGCATGCGAGAGAATCTTATAGTCGAGATTCTTGTCAAAGATGATGTGACCGCGCCTGTGTGACCAGCAGCCGACGTTCACGGCGACGCCGATCACAGACGGATAGCGCGCGCTGTTCTCGATGTTGACGCCGAGGACGGAGTGCTTGCCCATCAGTCCCTGCGGACCGAGGCCGATGGCGTTGATGCCGTCCTCAAGCAGTTGCTCCATCTTGGCGGCACGCGGGTTCGGATTGTGCGAGCCGATCGGGCGCATGAGCACCTTCTTCGAATGGAGCGCCGCAACCTCGACCGATGTGCCGACACCGACGCCGACGAGGAGCGGCGGGCAGGCGTTCAGCCCGTAGCTCGTCATGACATCGAGAACGAAACGCGTCACACCCTCATAGCCCTCGCCCGGCATGAGCACCATCGCCTTGCCCGGCAGCGTGCAGCCGCCGCCCGCCATGTACGTATGGATCTCGATGTCGTCACGCTCGGGCACGATCTCCCAGAAAATCGAGGGAATCTGCTTGCCGACGTTCTTGCCCGTGTTGAACTCGTCAAACGTCTCCACGGCGTTGTGGCGCAGTGGTGCCTCTGCCGTCGCCTGCACGACCGCCGCGTGCAGGATCCCCTCCATCTCAGCCATGTACGGGAAGTTCGACCCGCATTTGAGAAAGAATTGCGCCGCACCCGTGTCCTGACAGCTCGGACGGTTCAGCTTTACCGCGAGTTCCTGATTCTTCTCCATCGTCTCATAGATGGACTTCGCGAGTGGTGCATCCTCCTGCGCTGCCAGCTCTGCAATCTTCGCCCGCACATCATCCGGCAGGCGCTTGCCCGTGTACGCCACGAATTTGGCAAGCACGTCGGTCATGCGCGCGCGAAAAAACGTTACCTTCCGCGCGCCGTCAATATCTTCCGTGAAGAGCTGCAAGCGTTCTGCGCACGGTAAACACACGAAAAGCCCCGCTCCCTCAGTGGGAAACGGGGCTTTTGTGCAGAGGCATCAGTGTGTGTACCTCGCTTCATTTTATCAAAAGACCGCGATTCAACAAATCACTTCACAACCTCTCCGTGCCAGTCCTTGATTCCGCCCATCTCGACAATGTTCGTATAGCCCATGTTCGCGAGCTTCTGCGCAGCCTGCATGCTGCGCGCACCGCTGCGGCAGTAGACGAAGATGCGCTGATTCTTATCGGGCAGCTCCTTCGGCGGCGTCGTATTGATGGACTCATTCGGCACATTGATTGCGTTCGGGATATGCCCGCCCGCGTATTCGCCCGCCGTCCGCACGTCGAGAATGATATAGTTCTTCTCCTCCGCCATCATCTTCGCCGCCTCGTCGGAGGTTATACGCTGAAATGCCGCCATGCCATGATCCTTTCCGTCAGATGCCTCGGAGGGCTGGGCGCCCCCACATCCACAGATACCGAGTGCCAGAACACCAAGGAGCAACGCTACAAATAATTTCATATTAAAACTTCCTTACAACAAAACAACCAATAAATTCACTTCTCGATTTCCCCGTGCCAATCCTGAATGCCGCCGATCTCGACGATGTTCTTGTAGCCCATATGCGCGAGACGGTTCGCGATATTCATGCTGCGAATCCCCTTGACGCAGTACACGAAGATCATCTGATTCCGATCGGGCAGCTCCTTCGGCGGATCTTCGCCGAACTGCTCCATCGGGATGTTGATCGCATGCGGGATATGCCCTGCCGCATACTCCTCGGGCGAGCGCACGTCGAGGATCAGATAATCCTGCTCCCGCTGCATGAGCATCTGCGCCTCATCAGCGGTAATGCGGCGATACTTCGCCTGCTCCTTCCGATCCTCTGCCACATCTCCGTCACAGCCGAGGATGGAGAGTGCCGTCGTGAGGAGCACGAGGACTGCCAAGATCTTTCTCATAGATTTCCCCCCAAAACACCGCAGAAGCGGTGATCTATCGAAAGAGTATCATAATCGAACCGCCGATCGTCGGCAGAGCAACGATCCAGAAGCGCAACACGGGCAGCGGTGCGAGATGGGTCAGCTTCGCCCCCACGAACGAGCCAACCGAGAGTGCGACAAGCGTCTGGATAAACAGCCACGGCTCGAGCTGTCCGTAAAGAACATAGCCGATGCCGCCGCTGATCGAGATCGGCACGATGATCATCATCGTCGTTCCAATTGCCTGCAGGAGCGGCACGCCGAAGACGACCATGAGTGCAATCTGAATGTACGCTGCCGAGCCGATGCCAAATGCGCCTGAGAGCACGCCGCAGACAAAGCCGACAGGCAGACCGTAAAGATAGAGACGCCGCCCCGTCAGGAGTTCCTCACGCACGGAAATCTGCCGTCCGAGCCACTCCGCCTGATAGATGCGCAGGTAGAGGAGAAATGCACTTGAGAGGAGCATAAGCCCCGTAAAGAGACTCAGATTCGGTGCCTCGATATGGTTCGAGAGCACCGCCCCAATCAGCGCACCGACGAGACCTCCCGTGCCAAGCACTGCACCCGTCAGCGGCACGACCTCGCGCTCGCGATAGTGACTGATCGCGCCCGAGAGCGTTGTAAACGCCATTGAGCCGAGCGCAACCGCAAGCGCCTGATGAATGGGAATGCCAAAGCCAACGACGAGCAGCGTGATGATGACACCGCTGCCGCCTGCTCCGACAAAACCAATGCCCCCCCCCATGAGGAGCATGGACAGAAAGAGCATAGCATTCTCCACCGGGGGCACAGCAAGCTGCGCCCCTATAATATAAAAGGAGCTGCACAGCAGCTCCCATTCATTGCGATGGTGACGCCTATGGGATTCGAACCCATGAACCCGCCGTGAGAGGGCGGTGTCTTAACCACTTGACGAAGGCGCCACATATGTCAACAGGAGGTACTATATCATAGAATTTACCAAAACGCAAGCGATTTTTTCGCCGCGCTCCGTTTTATGAGGAAAGCTGTGCCAGAGCCGCCTCAAGACGCGCGAGTCCCGCCTCCCTGCCGAGGATGGCAAGGATCTCGGTCGCACCGCCCGGCGTCACCGCCTGACCCGCAGCCGCAATGCGCAGAACCCACATGACCGTGCCCTTCTTCCAGCCCTCATGCTCTATGCACTCCTCGAGCAGTGCATAGAGGAGATCATTCTCCCAGCGCTCTGCGGGCAACGCAGCAAGGATCGTAATGAGTTCGGGCAGTAGTTCTTTTGCCGCCTCCGGCGTCACCTTGTTGCGCTTATTCTCGTAGAGATGCACGTCAAAGGGCGGCGTCTCGATCAGGAATGCAATCGCGGGGCGCACATCGCCGAGCTTTGTGACGCGCGTGCGCAGCAGGGCGGCAATCGCCCCCCACTGCTCCTCGAGATGCACGGGCAGCTCACCTGCAAATGGACGCGCGGCTGCGGCAAACTCCTCATCCGTCATCGCCTTGAAGTACTCGCCGCTCATCCAGCCGAGCTTGTCATAGTCAAAGACGGCGGGCGACTTCGACAGCCCCTCGAGCGAAAAGGCTTCGATCAGCTCGTCCATCGAGAAGACTTCCTGATTCGTTATCTTCGGACTCCACCCGAGGAGTGCGACATAGTTCACAATCGCCTCAGCGGGGTAGCCCATCTGCACGAGATCGTCAAAGCTCGTCGCGCCGTGCCGCTTCGAAAGTTTGCTCGTCTTACCCGTCGCATCGTCGCGCCCCATGACAGGCGCGAGGTGGACGAAGACGGGCGCTTCCCAGCCGAACGCCTCATAGAGGAGCACGTGTTTCGGCGTCGAGGTGATGAACTCCGTCCCGCGGATGATGTGCGATACCTCCATGAGGTGATCGTCGATCACATTTGCAAAATTATAGGTCGGCATGCCGTCGCGCTTCAGGAGTACCTGATCCTCGAGCTCCGTGTTCGGAATTGTGACATTGCCGTGCAGAACGTCGTAGAACGTCGTCTCCCCGACGAGCGGCATCTTCTGACGAATGACGTATTCCTCGCCGCGCGCTAGATGTTCCTCCACCTCAGCGGGGCTGAGGTCGCGGCAGGTGCGTGGATATCCACCGAAGGACTTCTCGCCGTCTGTGGGCTCCGCTTCCTCCGTATGATGACAGAAGCAACGGTAGGCATGGCC
This sequence comes from Selenomonas sp. oral taxon 138 str. F0429, assembly GCF_000318175.2. NCBI lineage: Bacteria > Bacillati > Bacillota > Negativicutes > Selenomonadales > Selenomonadaceae > Selenomonas > Selenomonas sp. oral taxon 138. Next base: position 64,655 of record NZ_KB290930.1, read on the forward strand.
GCTCTCCACGAGCTGTTCCGCATATTTCTTATAGATCTCCATACGCTCGCTCTGCACATAGGGACCGTAATCGCCGCCGATATCGTCGGGTCCTTCGTCGGGCACAATACCTGCCGCATCCAGCGTGCGGCGAATGAAGTCCACCGCATCTGCCACATAGCGATTGCGGTCGGTGTCCTCTATGCGCAGGATGAACGTCCCGTCATTTGCGCGCGCAAACAGATACGCATAGAGCGCCGTGCGCAGATTGCCAATGTGCATATAGCCCGTCGGACTCGGTGCGAAACGCGTGCGAACCTCTGTCATCAATCTAGTTCCTCCAAAACTTCAAAAATCAGCCGCGCAGATAGCTGCACAGAGCGCGGAACATGATGAGCGAGCTCATCGCACCGGGGTCTTCGATGCCGATGCTGCGCGGACCTATGAGCGCAGCTCTCCCCCTGCGAGCCGCGATTGTCTTCGTGTACTCCGCACCTGCACGCCCCTCGTTGAGCGCCTCCTCAAGGCACTCCCGCAGACTCTTCCCGTCCGCATTCTCCGCGCGAAACGCATCACGGATCGGAATGAGCGTATCGAGCATTGTCTTGTCGCCGCGCTCGGCGCGCCCGCGCCGCTGAATCGCCTCAATTCCCGCAGTGAAGAGCTTCTCGAAGCTGTGCACATCGAGTCGCGTCTTATCGTTCACTGCCTCACTCGCACGCACGAATCCGATGCCGTAGAGCGGCCCTGCCGCACCGCCGACATTCTCGATGAACGCGCGTCCGATGTGATGAAGCACATCCTTCACCGGCGCATCTGCGGGCAGCTCCGCCAGGCGTTCCCTCGCCGCCGTAAAGCCGCGCGCCATGTTCAGACCGTGATCCCCATCTCCGGTCTTGGCATCCACCGCCGTCAAATAATCCTTCTGCGCCATAATTGCGGTGATGACCGCATTGACTGCGTCGCGAACATTTGCCATCTCATCGCACCGTCTTTCCCAAAATTAGATTCTTCCATATTCTCATATGTATTATTATAGCACGGGATTTTCCATAGGAAAAGAGGCTTCCGACATTTCGGTGAAGCTTTCCGAAAAGACAGATTTCAAATTGTTGCAACAAATTGTTATTCCTGTATTTGTCAAGTCTTGCGACGTACTTTTTTTTATGCTATCATAATGGACAAGAAGGTGAGCCTTAGGTGTGCGTATGCCTTAGCAATGTCTAACCTACAGATCTTTTAGGGAATCCGAATTGATTCCGGTGAATGCGACGCTCCTCCGGAGAACGCGGTAGTCGGACTTAGGGTACCCACCTGCTTTACGCAGGTATAGACATATAAGTCATACGGCATTTCAGACCCCTCTCTTGTGGTCAGAGTGGAACTGCCCTTGCGGCGGCTCTGTTCTGACCTTTTTGTATGCCTTCATGCGTGCATATTGGCAGGATTTTTTTAAAAAGAAACGAATACATAGAGATAGTATACGTTAGTTTGCGAGGGAGATCGAAATGCCGGATCTGGATAAAACGAACGAAGAGATGACTGCGGACACATCCGCAAAGAAACGCGGGCGTCCGAAAAAGCGCGTGCAGGAGGAAACGGAGGATACCGCTGCCAAAAAGCGCGGCCGCCCAAAAAAGGATGAGACCGCAGCGATGCATCCCGCACCACGCCGCGAGCGCCCCACAGAACTTGTCTTTGCGCTCGACATTGGCACGCGCAGCGTCATTGGAATCGTCGCCGAGCAACGCGACGGCCTGCTCCACATCCTCGCTACCGAGCGCATGGAGCACAAGACGCGCGCCATGCTCGACGGACAGATTCACGACGTACCGCAGGTCGCCGCCATCATCCGCGAGGTCAAGCGCCGCCTCACCGAGCGCACGGGGGCACTCAGCAGCGCCGCCGTCGCCGCCGCAGGACGCGCGCTCTACACGATGACCGCCGAGGCAGAACAGGACATCACGGGCACGATTACGCCCGCACAGCAGCGCGACCTCGACTTTGCGGGTGTACAGGCGGCACAGAAGAAGCTCGCCCATTCGCACACAGTTGACGACCCGACACGCTACTACTGCGTTGGCTACAGCACGATCCGCTACACGCTCGACGGCAACGAGCTCAAGACACTCGTCGGTCAGCGCGGCAGACACGCACAGGCGACTGTCATTGCGACATTCCTCCCGCGGCAGGTTGTCGACTCCATGCAGTCGGCACTGCGCGAGACCCATCTCGAGATGCGCGCGCTCACGCTCGAGCCGATCGCAGGCATCAACGTCCTCATCCCGCCCACGATGCGCCATCTGAACCTCGTCCTCGTGGACATTGGCGCGGGTACCTCCGACGTCGCCATCACTCGTGGCGGCTCCGTCATTGCCTACGGCATGGTGCCGATGGCGGGCGACGAGATCACGGAGGCGATTTCACGCGAGTACCTCCTCGACTTCAACATTGCCGAGGACATCAAGCGCAAGGCAGCGGACGGGCAGGATGTCTCATTCACGGACATCCTCGGCATGAAGCTCTCGCTGACTGCAGAACAGGTTGTCGCGGCAATCAAGCCGGGTGTGGAGAACCTTGCAAACGCAATTGCAAAGCAAATTCTCGAGCTCAACGGCGAGCCGCCGCAGGCGGTCATGCTCGTCGGCGGCGGTGCGCTCACCCCCATGATGCCTGAGCTTGTTGCAGCGGCGCTCGGTATTCCCGAGGCGCGCGTTGCCGTGCGCCAGCCCGACGAGGTGGACGGGGTTGCAGAGCTGCCCGAAGAACTTCACGCCCCCGATGCGGTTACGCCGCTCGGCATTTTGAAGATCGCATCCATCAACACCCTGCATTTTCTCGCCGTCTGGATCAACGACATCGAATACAGTCTCTTCAACTTCCGCGAGCTCAACGTCTCCGATGCTCTGCTCGCAGCGGGCATCAGTCTGCGCAAATACAACGGGCGTCCCGGCATGGGGCTGATGATTACCGTGAACGGGGAGCGCCGCAGCTTCCCCGGCACGATGGGTACGCTCGCGCAGATCACAATCGACGGCAAGAGCGCGAGTCTCGACTCGTCCATCCACGATGACTGCCGCATCAAGCTCGTCGCGGGAGAGAACGGAACGCAGCCTGAGGTACGTCTCAGCGAGATCATCGGCACGATCGACAGCTATACTGTCGTCCTCAACGGAGAGGAGACAACCGTCACCGCAAGCATCCTTGTCAACGAGAGCGTTCCCGAAGGCGACCCAATCCTGCGCGACGGCGATGTGATTGTCTCACGACGTGAGCGCACGCTCGGCGAGGTGCTGCGCGCAGCGAACCTCCCGCCCACGGGGCGGCGCATCTCCTATACGCTCAACGGCGAGGCGCGCCGTTTCTCCACGCAACCTCATATCACACTGAACGATGTAGCCGCACCGCTCTCCACGATGCTGCACGAGGGCGATATCATCGAGTACGAGGAGACCGCGATTCCGACCGTCGAATCCGTGCTCGACCTCTCCGCCGCCTCCTATGCGACGATCACATACGAGGGGCGGGAGCACAATGTGCCCGCGTCCGGCTTTGCCCTCACGATCAATGGGCGTGAGGCATCTCCCGGCACCATTGTCGAGGACGGCGCTGTCATCACCTATCAGAAGGGCACGGGCAGCGCAAACGTCAGCGAGGCGCTCCTCGCCGTCGGCTTCACGCCCCCGGCCGCGACGAGCCGCGTCACCTTCACTCTTCTTGTGAACGGTACGAAAGCAGATTTCACCAGTCCCATCCGCACGGGCGATACCCTCGAGGTCGCGTTCACGCCGCTCGAGTCGCTGAATGCTGCGACAGCGTCGAAGGACGGGAATGCCCCTGCGGCAAGCGCCATCCTTGGCAGCATCGCCGCACGCGCAGGCATCGTGCAGGATAGTGCACGCATGGCGGACGTGCAGCAGGACACACCATCTCCTGCACAACCGACAGAAACGACAGAATCGACACAGAGCAGCGGTACCATCACCATCGATTCCCTGATGCGGTACGATTGAACCGACATACAAAAAGAGCAGAGAACGCAGGACTTCCTGCACTCTCTGCTCTTTTTTCAGTCGTTCAAATGGATCGTTACTTCCGCAGGGATTTCCAGCGGTCGTGCAACCAGAACCACTCCTCGGGATATGTCCGGATCCATTCTTCGATACGTGTATTGACAATCTGTGTCACGCGCAGGACATCCGCCGCGCGGTCATCCGTCTTCTCGACCAGAATGGGAGGATCGACGGTGAGGATATGATGCCCGTTCGGCTCACGATGGATAAAGACGGGAAAGATCGGTACCCCACAGCGGCGGGCAATCGCCGCCGCACCCGTGAACGCATTCGTCGGCTGCCCGAAGAAGTCGACAATGACACCGTCGCGCAGGCTTGGATCCTGATCGCTGATGAGCCCGATGATCCACCCCGCATCGATCATGCGGAACATCTCACGCACGCCCGTTTGATAGGTGATGTGCATGCCGACGAGCGCACGGTACTCGTTGATGAAGCGATCCATGCCCTGAGCGCTCTGCTTTTTTGCCACCCCAACGATAGGAAGTCCCGCACAGGCGAACGCGCCGCCCATCAGCTCCCAGTTGCCGCTGTGCGAGGTGGCAAAGATCGCCCCCTTGCCTGCCGCAGCTGCTGCACGCACCTCATCGACCGCGCCCGTGATCGTAACGTATTCGCTCATACGGGACTTTATGACGGGAAATCGCAGCACCTCCATCAGCATCGGGCCGAACCGCAGCGTACTCGCGCGCGCAATGCGCTCCGCCTCCGCCTTGGGAAGATGAAGACAGCGCGTGACCTGCTCGCGTGCAAGCCGCTTGCGCTTTGCAGGGACAAAGATCCATGCGAGCCGTGCCACCCCCTCCCCGAGTGCCATCGCAGCGCCGTGCGGCAGCAGGCAGATGAGGCGGCTGAGAATCTTCATCACATAGTAGGAGAACATCTCAGCTCTTCCCGCGCAGACCCTCGAGCTCCTTTTCGAGGGTCTTTATTTTTTTTACCATCTCGGGCAAACGCCGGATCGCCGCCTGCACACGCAGCCACTCCGCGTGCGGCTGCACAGGGAATCCCGCGCAGAAGACCCCCTCGGGCATGTCGCCGATGATGCCCGAGCGCGCGGCGTAGACCGAATTCGCACCGATATTGATGTGACCGACCGTGCCGACCTGCCCGCCGAATGTGACGTTGTGCCCGACCTTCGTCGAACCGGAGATACCCGTCTGCGCAACGATGAGACAGTTCGCGCCGATGCTGCAGTTATGTCCGATATGCACGAGGTTGTCGATCTTCGTGCCCTTGCCGATGACCGTTGCACCGAGGGTCGCGCGGTCGATGCCGACGTGCGCGCCGATTTCCACATCGTCGTCAATGACGACGCCGCCGACCTGTGGTACCTTTGTATGCACGCCCGCCTCGGTCGTAAAGCCGAAGCCGTCCGCACCGATGACGGCGCCGCTGTGAATCGTGCAGCGCGCCCCGATGCGGCAGTGCTCGCGCACAGTCGCGCTCGGATAGATAACCGTATGATCGCCGATCACAGAGTACTGCCCGACATAGGCATGGGGATAGACGGTCACACCCGCGCCGAGGACGGCGTGATCGTCGATGTAGGCAAAGGGCAGGATCGTGACGCCCTCCCCAATCTGAACGTCCGCACCAATATACGCCTCGTCACTGACACCGACAGCGTGCTCAATGGGCGGAGTAAAGATTGTCAACAGCTTTGCAAACGCCGCCTTTGGCTCTGCAACAAAAATGACGGGACACGAAAAGCCCTCCGTGCCCGTCGGCAGGAGGAGTGCGCCCGCCTGTGCCGCCGTGCGTGCCGCATCGATATGCGGCGGAACGGCAAAGGTGAGATCGTCCGCCCCCGCCTCATCCAGCGCGGCGAGACTGCGAATCACGCGATTGCCGTCACCGCTGACCGTGCCGCCGATGAGCGCTGCAATCTCATTGACTGTCTTTTCCATGCTCATGCTCCTTTATTGGAGTTTTCCAATCACTTCGTCGGTGATATCCACACCGCCCGTGAAGACTGTCGGTGTTTTCTCAGAGCCTGCATCCAGTACAATGTCCAGATCCTTCGCTTTGGCAATATCCTGCACCGCTACGTTCAGCTTCTGCTCGTACTGGGTCATATACATCTGATTGAGCCCCGCCATCTTGCGCTGCGTCTCCATCTGGAGCTGCTGCGCCTCCTCGGTGGTCATAGCCGGGTTCGCCTCGAACTTCGCCTGCGCCTCCTGCTGCGCCTCCATGAGCTTCTCATTCGCCTCGGTGACGACCGCCTTGATCTGGGGCGCCTCCGTCTGCACACGCTCGCGATCCATCGTGCCGATATGAACCTGACCGCAGCCGGCAGCAAACATACTCGCGGTAAGAAGGACGGCGGCAGCCGCCTTGCTTGTATACTTCATCTGTAAATTAGTCCTTTCCATCGTTAAAAAGGGGCATTTCATTGTGCCGCAGCGGGCTCAATGCGCTCCATCTCACGCACCATCTCTGCCGTCAGATCCACTGTCGCAGTGCCGATGATCGGCGCATAGCTACGCAGGGAAAAAGCCTCGGTATCCGGCAGGAGCGTCATCGCATCTGCCTCGGGAGAAGCGAGCACGAGGGAAAGATGATGCTGCAGGGCGAGCTTCGCCGCACGGCTGCGCACGTCGCGCATGATCTCCGCCTCGAGGGCATCCACCTCCGCACGCACGGCGGCAAGGCGCATGGCACGCGCAGAGACAGCAGACTTGCCCTCCTGTGCGGCGAGCGCACGCTCCATCTCCTGTGCGCTGCGCTCTTCCACCTCTGCCTTCATGCGCTCCGCTTCTGCCTTCTGCGCATCCACGGTCTCCCGTGCACGCTTCGTCCACGCCGCCTGCTGCGGCTCGATGCGTGCGGCGACGCGCGCGCGAATCTCTGCCTCCCACTGACGGTGAAGCTCCATCTGCCGCGCGCCGCGTTCCTCTTTCAGCAGCTCACGTTGACGCTCCCACACGGCGCGTTCGCGTGCAAGCTCCTCCTCCGAGACCTGTGGTCCATGCATGGCACGCTGGTTGTCGATCTTGAGGTTGATATTCAGGATGGCGTTCAGATACTCGTCGTCAATCGCCTTCTTGCGTGCCTCGTAGTCCGCCTCCGTCTGCTTGCGATAGACCTCGGTCAGACGCTTCTGCTCGCGCTCGAGCTCCACGCGCGTCGAGATGACGACCTGTGCGTTCTTCTGCCAGACGGAGTCCTCAAACGGCGCCGGGTCGGTCTCTGGCGGCTTGATCTCAGGCGTCTTCGGCAGGTCGCGCAGGAGCATTGTGAGCGTTCGCTCCTCGGCGCGCAGTGCCGTGAGGCGTTCATAGGAGGGGTGTGCAGCAAGTACCTCTGCAATCCGCACGGTACCGATCTCGCGCTCCTCCATAGGCACTTCACGCTCCGGCATAAGGAGAAAGACTGCGAGGAGGACGAGGAGGCACGCGCCGCCCGCTAGAATTTCCCTGCGTTTCGACTGCCACAGCTTTCCCACAGCGCACCTCCGTCCACATTTACCAGTTTATGGAACCACTGATAAATTCAGTGATTCCTAAAAAATATACCGAGCAGAGCTCTGCCCGGTACCTATGCACATTCCCTGCGAATTACTTGCTCAGCTGCTTGACGACATCCTGCGTGATGTCCTGCCCGCCGTATACGACTGCGCCCTTTTCGATGACGACGGAGAGCCCCTTCTTCTCAGCAACGCTCTTGACTGCGTCCTGAATGCTCTTCTCGATGGGCTCCATCAGCTCCTCGTTCTTCTGCTGGAGACGCTGCATCGTCTGCTGATAGTAGTCCGACTTCTCCTGATCGTTCATATTCGCCGACTTCGCCTCAAAATCCGCCTGTGCCTCCTGCGACGCCTTCTGCATCTCAGCGTTTGCCGCTGCGAGCTGCGGGTGCTGGCTGCCGACCTGACGATAGTCCACCACGCCGACGGAGGACGTTGCCGCCGAGGCGATGCCCGAGCCGCTCTGCGTGAGTGCGAGTGCTACCACCGAGCCGACGAAGACGACGGCGATGAGAATGCTGATAATCTTAACCTGCTTCTGCTGCAATTTGATCATGAATAAATCTCCTTTTCTGTCAGACCTGTCGGTTAACCAATCAACCGAACGCTCCCATTATAGCAAAGAGCGCCATGCAGTTCAATATTATTTTGTCGCACGATATGCAACCATCGGCATCTCCGAAAACTCCATATCCGTGATTTTTGGGCAGCTCAGCGGATGGTTCAGCCAGTTCTCATGCGTAAAGGTCACATCCACGGTCTTAGAGCCGTCCTGAAAGCGGTAGGTGGAGCTGTAGACACCGTCTACAATGCTCTGCTGAACGAAAGTCGCCTTGCCGTACATCCCCTCCATATCGCTGAGCGTCAGATCCGGCGGGAGGCTGTCGAAATTCTCCTTCGTGATGACATTCTGTGCATCGAATTCCGCTTGCAGAGCCCCGGGTCCCGGTGCACGCTCCGCCGTCTTTGCGCCGCAGCCCGCGATGAGCATGGACGAGGCGGCAAATGCTGCTGCCACAAGACAAAGTTTGCTGACGTTCATCATAACACTCCCTCTTTCCGATAAAACTCTCCAAAACACCTTTTTATCATACACTATTCCAGACGTTCATTCAAGAAGAAAAAAGAACTCCTCACGGCTGCACCGCCCGTCGATAGAGACGCAGTTTCGTCCGCCCCTCGTGCGGCAGTGCGCCGAGCTCTTCCCAGCCCTGCGCCGCAAGATTCTCCTCAAACGCATCGAACGCATGACGCTCCACGACGAGATACACCGTCCGATCGCGGGGCAGCTCATCCAGCGGCAGGAAAGGCATGACATTCTTGCTGTTCCAGCTCATCTCCTTCGGCGCACGCGCCGCAATCTCCTCGCGCGTCGCGAGCGCGTACATCGTATGCCCCGTATAGTAGGGCACGGTCGCCGTGTAGTCGCCATAACAGACGAGGAGATCCTCCTGCTTCATCGTCTGCGCGAGGATTGCCGCCGCCCCCTTCCCACTGAAATGTCCGTCGCCCTCAGAGTAGTTCGTCACGACGAAGACCACGGCGAGGTAGAGCCCCATGCCGAGGATCGCTCCGGCTTTCAGCACGCGCGTATTCTTTGCGAGGAGGCGTGCCGTCAGAATCGCCGTTGGCAGGAATGCAGGGAAACTGTACGTTGGGTACTTCGTCGCCATGAACTGAAAGAACACGGGCACGACAATCGCCCAGACAAGGAGAAACAGCGTGCGCGTGTCAATTACAGGACGCACGCACCACGCACGATAGAGCGCGAGCGGCAGGGCGAAGCTCCACGGAAACATCCCGATAAAGTAGATGCCGAGATAGAAGTACCAGACATCCCACTTTGCATGCTCGGACACCGTCGCACGCAGGACATTGTGAATGCCGAGGAAGGTGTTCACGAAATCCGCCCCGTGTGCGAAATACATATAGACGTACCACGGCGCGCAGACCGCCGCAAAGACGAGCAAACCGCTGGGGATGCACATACGTCCGAGTGCGGAGAGATCGCGCCGCAGTACAAGGAATACGAGGATCACAAGCCCAGGCAGAAGGATGCCGATCGGTCCCTTCGTCAGTACGGCGAGCCCCGCACAGATATACGCGATATAGAAATATCTTCGCTCCTGCTCATAGTAGCCGACAAAGAACGCCGCAAGTGTCCCGCCAAAGAAAACAAAGAGGCTCATATCCGTGAGGATCAGCTTTGCGAGCACCGAATAGAGAACGCCCGTCCCGAGGATGATCGCCGACCAGAACGCCGTCCGCTCATCGTAGAGCCGCCGCGCAAAGACATAGGTCAAGACGAGCCCCGCCGCAGCGAAGAGCGCGGGGAAGAAGCGTGCGGCAAAGTCCGTCACGCCGAAGACGGAGAACGCTGCAATCAGCTCCCAATAGAAGAAGATCGGCTTATCGTACCAATAGTTCCCGTAGATCTGCGGGGAGAGGTAATCTCCCGCTGCCAACATCTCCTTCGCCGTCTGTGCGTAGTTCACCTCGACGGGTGCCGTCACGGCGAGTGCCCCGTTGCCCCAGAAATAGAGTACAACAAGGCACAGGATCGCAACGCCGCTCGTCAACCGCTCATTCATTGCCTTCCTCCCTTTGCTCCCCCATACGTCGATTATCAGACGCAATCAGATAGAGCGGACGATTCTTCACCTCTTGCAGAATGCGCGCAATATACTCGCCGCAGACGCCGAGCATCATCATCTGCATGCCGCCGAAGAAGAGACTGCATACGACGATCGTCGACCAGCCCGCCACTGTCTCGCCACGGAGCGTCTCATAGAGCACATGGAGAAAGAGCAGAACTGCGAGCAGTGCCGAGCATATGCCCACGTAGAAGGCAGCGCGCAGCGGCTGCACCGAGTAGGCAAGAATGCCATCGAGTGCGAACGAGATCATCTTGTGCAGGGAGAACTTTGACTGCCCCGCAAAGCGCTCCGGCGCGACAAACTCCACCGTCGTCTTGCGGAATCCCATCGCACCCACGATTCCGCGAATGAAGCGCGCGTGCTCGTGATAGCGGCGCAGTGCAAGCACCGCCTTGCGATCCATCAGGCGGAAATCCGACCCGCCCTCCTGAATCTCCACATCGGTCATCGCGTTGAGCAAGCGGTAGTAGTATTTCGACGTAAGACGCTTAAATATGGATGCGCCCTCCGTCGTCAGACGCACCGTCTGAACAATCTCATAGCCCGCCTCCCACTTCGCAAGGAGGACGGGCAGGAGCTCCGGCGGGTGCTGCATATCGCCGTCCATCGTGATCACCGCGTCCCCGTCTGCATGATCCGTTCCGCAGGTCAGCGCGACCTGATGCCCCGCATTGCGCGCGAGGAAGATTGACTGCACATGCGGGTCGCGCTCCCCCATTTCGCGCAAAATCTCGCGGCTGCGGTCACGGGAACCGTCGTCGATAAAGAGGATCTCGTACGCATAGGGCAGCGTTTCCATCACCTTTTCCACGCTCTGCACAAAGTGCGCAATATTGTCCTCCTCGTTGTAGACCGGAACCACAATCGAAACACGCTTCACCGCTTCACCCCCTAGAAATTTCCAATCAGACGTAGCCACCTGTCATGACCGTCTGCAAGCGCTCCAACGCTGAGGAAATCATGCATCTTGTCCCGCAGCTCCCACTCCCATGCGCCCGTATCCATCCACTGCTCGTAACGCACGAGCCAGCGCGGATGGAGCGCATAGCTCCCCGCGACAGAGAGACGGTCATCGCGCAGATCGTAGCGCAGATCACCCGTGAAATGCGGGAATAGTTCACGCGCATAGCCGACGCGCCAGTCAAAGCGCACATCCTCGGGCGCGGCATCGGTCTCCGCATAGAGTTCATCGCGCGCACTCAGCATCTGCCCTGCATGCAGGCGCACGTGTAGGTCGCGCCGATCCCAGCCGCGATTCTCCGAGGTGCGCCCGATATCGAGCCAGCCCGTCAGACGAAGACGATAGCGCATCGTATCCGTGCGGCTCATGACCGCCATGCGCTCCCCCGGCGTGATCGTCACCTGTGAGGTGAGATGGAGTCGGCGTAGTCCTTCCGCGCCATCCAGACCATCTGCCAGCTGCTGTTCAAACACGGAACGGTGACGCGCAACAAAGGCGACAGGCACGCCGACAAGGCGATTCGCCGCCGTCTCCATCGCCCTGCGCTGCGTGAGCAGCGTCACGTTCGGTATCGTATCCGAACGCATCGAGAGATCCACGATCCGCACAACGGGCAGACGTGGATAGACGGTGAGACGCACCTGTGCCGTCTGATCGACATCGATATCGTAGTCCGCGCGGAACTCCGGCAGATGTTCGTCCATATAGGCGTTCAAGCTGCGTTTCAGCGCCCCCGTCGCCCAGTCCGTCGCCGCAAGCGGCAGCCCCACAAGAGCATCCGAAAAGACCGTGCTGACACCCGCAAGGTCTGCGCGCACAATCTCCTCAACGGCGGCTGGTATGCCCTCCACCGCCATCTGTACATGAACACCCTGGATCGTATCCGCCCACGGTGCAAGGTGGATTATGACCTCCGTCCGTTGCGCAGGACGCACATCGACCCCAGTTACCGTGTAGCCAACGAGCAGACGGTCAAAGACCGTGCCGATGATCTCCGCCTCCTCCAACGCAGAGACCGTCGTAATCACGCGCCCCTCCATACGCTCTGCCGCGATTGCCGCAACCGTGCGCTCCATGCGCGCTCGCACAATGGAGGGAATCTCCCGCTCACCTACAACAATAGCCGCAGTCTCCTCCACGCGGGAGGACTCTGCGGCATATGTGTGGGCAAAACACCCGAAAGCTGCAAAAATGAGGAGGGCGATCGCCCAGATGCGCCCAGGCACAAGAGCCTGCATTATCAGAACGTGCCGCCGACGCGGAAGTGAACGCGGCCGCCCTGCGAACCACGACCGTAGTCAAGGCGCAGCGGACCGATCGGCGTGTTGAGCCCGAGCCCGATGCCGATGCTCCCGTACATATTCTCCGGCGTAAAGCCATCGCTCCATGCGCCACCGTAGTCCGCAAAGAGTGCGCCCGTCACCTTCGACACGATCGGGAAGCGGTATTCAATCGAGGCGAGCGCCATGCGTGTCCCGCGGAACTGATCCTCGCGGTAGCCGCGGATCGTATCCTGACCGCCCATGCGGAACTGGCTGTACTCCGAGATCGAGCCGCGGCTGATGCCGTACTGCCCGCGCAGAACAAAGACCTGCGAACGCCCCGCCTTGAGGTAGTGGGTATCCCCTGCAATGTACTTCTGGTAGTTGAAGTCACCACCAAAACCTGCGAACTCTGCCGAGAGAGAGGCACGCGCCCCCATCGTCGGCTCGTAGACATTATCGCGCGTATCCGTCACGTGCTCGAGCGTTATGCTGCGCGTTGTGCCGAAATTGCTGTTAATCCAAGCCGTATTGTTGCTGCGGTTGCCCGCGTTGCCCGTCTCCGTATGCTTCACATACTTGTCCTGACGGTTGCGGAGCGTGACGAAATTCGTCGAATACTCGCTCATGGGACGGCTGATCGTCACCTCACCGCCCGAGTACTTGCGCATGAACGACTCCTTGTGGTTGCCGTCCTCATCGTAGTCATCGTACTCGTATGTGCGGTTGTAGATGCGCAGTGTACCTGCCGTCTCCTTCTTGTCGAGCCACGGACGGCGGTACATGAACGTATAGCCGCGCGCATCCGTATCATCGCCGCTGATCTCATAGGTGATGCTGATCGTATCGCCCATCCCGCGGAAATTCGTGTCACTGACGCTCAGCGTCCCAACCATGCCGTCAGCGCTTGAATAGCCTGCACCGATGCCGAACGAACCCGTGCGCTTCTCCTTGACATCAATCTCCATGACGACCGCATTCGGCTCAACGCCGGGGTTCATCTTGACATTGACATCCTCGAAGAAGCCAAGGTTGTAGACACGCTGCATGCTGCGGCGCGCCTGATTTGCATTGAACGGCTCACCGACCTTCTGACGCATCTCACGCAGGATGACGTATTCCTTCGTCTTTTTGTTGCCCTTGACCTTATAGCCCTCGAGTGTGCCCTCGCTGATCTTGATCGTGAGCGTGCCGTCCTGCGCGATGTTGAGATCCGTGATCTTTGCAAGAATGTAACCATCCGCCCGGTACTTCTCCTGGATCGCCTGCACATTCTCCTGCAGCGTGCGCGAATTCAGCAGCTCACCGTTCTTGACCGTGATGAGCTCCATCAGAGACTCCGTGGATTCGACCGTGTTGCCCTCAATCTTCACTTCCTTGAGCTCTGGATTCTCGAGCACATTGTAAGTCAGGACAACGCCCTCGGGTACCTGCTCAAAGGTCGGATAGAGATCGTAGAAATAGCCCGTTGCGTAGATCGCATCGCGATCCTTCACCAGTCCCTCCTCGGTCACGGCGTCACCCACGTGCATCGTGAGTGCAGCGCGCGCCGCCCCTTCTGTCGCCTCCGTCGCACCGTTGAACTTGATCTCCATAATCGTCTTGCCCACCTGCGCTGCAAGGTAGTTCGTGATCTCATCCTCAGCAGGACGCTTTGCCGCCCATGCGGCAGCACGCTCATCCGAGGACGTGGGCGCAGATGTGGTCGTCAGCGCGGGTGCATTCGCAACCGGAGCGTCCGCAGTGTTGCTTACGGCAGATGGCGCAGCATCGCTCAGCACGGGTGCCTCTGTCACCACAGCGGCACTCTCCTGCGCAGTCCCCTCCTCTGCGGCAAAGCCATGCGGCAACGCCGCGGCGGACACGCCGACGCCAAGCGCGACGGCGAGTGTGAGTCTCTGATATCTCTTGCTGTTCAAAGGCGAAACCTCCTAGATATGTGCGCCTTGGCGCACTATTTCAATCCGACCGCAATGCGGGGAAATGATCGACTACTCTCGTAAAATTTTTCCGCCGACCTGCATGAGTCGCTGCATATCGGCATCGGGCATCTGCGGACGCTGCGCAGGCGCTGTGCTCTGCACAGATGCCTGTGCAGTCACGGTCGCAGCGGCGGGCTGTGTCTGCGGCTGCACGCGCTCTGCATCCGCCGCAGGCATCTCCTTCGACAGTGCCTCTGCGGGCGCTGTCTTCGTTAGCGGCGTTGCATCCTCCACGGCATCCACCGCAGCGGCGGGCACATCCCGCTCCGTGCGGTGCACGGGCGGCGGCATCGCCATCTCCTCTGCAGGCGGTGTGCCCCACACGAAGTATGCGAGCCCAACTGCCGCAGCAGCCGTCGGCAGCAACCAAAGGGCAAGGCGTCTCAGACGCGCACGGCGATCCGCTGCAATACGCGCAAGCTCTGCGCGCGCAAGCATGAGTTTCAGATCGCCCGCAAGATCGTCTTCGCCCGCGAGCGCATGCTCTGCGCCCGTAAGCCAGTCCCGTGCCGCACGGATAGATTTCGCGCGCTCTCTGCGGTCTGCAGCCATCACCGTACCTCCTTTCGGAATTATACTACACTCTATAGGATGGATTCAAGATGTTAAAATTAAAACGTAGTACTAAGTGCTAAGAAACTACCAATGCTGCATAAAGCGCGAGAGCATCCCGCGAATGCGACGAATTCCGTTTTTTTGCAGACGGTAGATCTGCGCCGGCGTCACGCCAAGCGACTCCGCCATTGTCTGCGCTCGTGCGCCACCGATCGTCACACCCTCGAGCACAAGGCGCTCCCGCGCTGGCAGGCGCTCCATCGCAGCGCCGAGCACGCCGACAAGCGCATGATGCTCCGCGAGTTCCGCAACTGATGGACACTCGTCGACGAGCAGCTCCTTCGCCGTCTCGTACGCCTCCGTCTCCGCCTCGAGGCACGGCAGATCGACCCGCCCCTCACGGCGGAGAAAGTCCAGAATGCGCCCGCGCACGCGATGCACAGCGTAGAGGCTGAACGCTACGCCGCGCGTGGGATCATAGCGCTCCACCGCTTCGATCAGACCAATCGTCCCCTCCTGCACCGCATCCATCACGGCGGGCAGCGCGCGATAGGGCATGACCTCACGGAAGACGAGCGGCTGATACGACTCGATGATCCTCCGCCGCGCCGCCTCATCGCCGCGCTCCTTATAGGCGCGCCAGAGTTCCCCCTCCTCTGTCGGCGTGAGTTTCTGCACGTCGGCGAGCTTCTTTACATAATCCGAAAACACGGGCACACCTCCTTTTCAAAAACATAATACGACGGGATCAGAACTTGAACCGTGCCTCGACGCTGATGAGCTGATCCGAGCCCTCGCGGTCATACGAGATGCCGAAGCGGTCATTGAAGTCATACTGAATGCCGATCCGATGCGTATCCGACGCCGCGCCGAGCCCCTGCACATAGCGCAGGAGCACGCGGTCGCCGAAATACTTTCCGATCTCGACATTGTACTCGTTCTCGTTCTGCCGCACCGCCTCGTCATCCTTTGTCTCAAAGAGCGCGCCGCTCCCACTCGAGAGGCGAAGCACATCGAGATGGAGGAAGTTCTTCACAGAGTCCTCCACCTCCGAGAGGATGCTCATCTGCAGACCGATCGAGAGCACATCCGCCGCTGTAATGTTTCCCTCGCCGCTCCGATAGGCACTGCGCAGCGTCAGCATGCGGATGATCTCCTCTTCAGACATCTCCGGGCTCGATCCGAGGCGGAAATCCATATGGTCGAGCGGCCCGTGCGCCGAGAGGAAGACGCGCGTGTGCGTAAGACGTGCCTCCGCATAGAACGCAATCTCCGGCAGGAACGACTCCGGCTGGTTGAACGTGGCCGTCCCCTCGCGGATCTTGAACACCGTCCGCAGATAGCTCACCGTATCGCCGCGCCGCACGCCAATCATGCCCGTCGTATGCGGGTGACGCGTCGTACCGCCGAAATGCACAGAGCCCGACGGATGAATATCATAGAGGTTCGGACTGAAGAAATGCACATAGCGATCCACCGTCAGCCCCACATCGAGGATGATGTGCGGGAGCTCGTCGTCCGTCTCAGGAATCGACGGGATCGAGACGAGCGCGCGGTTGATGTCAATCGTTCCCGAGAGCTTTGGCAGGGTCTCGCCCCAGTACTCGCCCTCATTCAGACGCAGCGTGCCGCTGAGAGGTCCCTCAAAGAACGAGGTCTTGATCTCGAGCGCATTCATCACGAATGTGAAATCATAGGAGCGCAGCTCCGTGCCCGAAAGCTCCGTACGCCCCGTCAGCATATAGGTGCCCGAGCCCATCTTGCCCGTGCACTCACGCACAGAAATGCTCTCGCCGAGCGCATCAATCCGCAGCTGCATATCCGTCACCGGATGCTCGAAATAGCGCAGCTTCACCGCACCGTTCACAACGCGCAGCGTGCCCGTAAGACGAGGGGCGGAAAGCGTCCCATGCACCTTCAGACTGCCCTCCGTACGTCCGAGCGCCCACTCCACCTGATTGGAAAACACAGGAATGAGCGAGAGATCGGCATTGTCGAGTGCAATCGTCAGATCGAGCTGATCGTAGGCATCCAGCGTTTCATCGCGATCCGCTGTGAGCGCACGCAGGGGCAGCGTGCCGTGCGCACTTGCCGTGTAGGCAATGCCGTCGATATACTTCGTCACCGTCAGCTGATTCAGGTGGATCACAGAGCCGCGCAGCTGCGCCTCTCCCGCCATCTCATCGAACGTCGCGCCATTCGTGCCGCCGTTCTTCGCCGTCAGCTTCAGATCCGCCTCCGGCTGCCGCGTCTGCCCGCCGATATGCGCCGTCAGCGACACCGTACCCGTCACCTCCTGCTCTGTACCCGCAAAGCGCGTAAACATCCCAAGCGCAATATCCGTCGCCGTGATGTCCACATTTGCCGCGCCGTCAAAATCTGCCGTACCGACAGCAGAGAACGAACCGCTCCCCTGCGTCCCCGAGAACTTACGGAGCGTCAGCACGCGATCCACGAGCGAGACGTCAAGCGCAACATCGCGCACGGGATAGGAGGCAATCGCCCCCTCTTCGATTGCACCCGTCAGATCGATCGACGGATTGTCCAGCGTACCGCCGAGCTGCACCGCACTCGTGATTGTTCCCGTAATGCGGCTCTCCTGCTGATTGGCAAGAGCGAGCAGCGCCGTAACATCCATTTTGTCAATATTCATCGTACCGCGCAGGGCGCGCGTCTCGGTATCATAGCGCAGACGCGCGGACACAGAACCTTCCGTCCCCTGACGGAAGCCCGTCCGCTCCATGTCGATGATGCCGTTCTCATAGTGGACAAAGCTGGTAATCTCGCGCAGCTCCACGCCGTTCATCGTGATCTCGTCCGCCTTCAGTTTCCCGCGGAAAATAGGATGGGAGATCGTGCCCCCCACCTTGCCGTTGAAGACGCCATGCCCCGAGACCTCGTAGGGCAGCTTGTGCTCGAATCGCTTCATATCGAGATCGCGCACCTCAGCATCGAAATCAAGCACGCCCTGCGCGCTGATTGTGCCGTTCAGCACCATATCCACCATCGGCGAATAGATGTGGAAGACCTGCACGCGGATGATGCCGTTATCGAGGAAGTAGTCGCCGTCCATACCTGAGAGCACCGCGCCCGCATAGCTGCCGCGATAGAAGTGAACATAGCCGACCGCATGCGGATTGTCAAGCGTCCCCGTGAACTTGATGATATTGTCGATGTTGCCCGTGATCGGCTGATCGGGCGCAACAAGCGCCGCCACGTCCTCCATGCGCGCGCCCATCGTATCAATCTGAAGATCGATGCGCCGCTCGCCCGTAAAGCCGATCGTTCCGTTCACGAGCCAGACCTCACGTCCGCCACGCTCCATCGAAAAATCATAGATGCCGATGCCCGAGAGCGAGCCATCCGCACGGAAAAGCAGGCTGTCAAACGGCTGATACATGAGATCGCCATTCGTCGCGGAGACCTGCATATCGACCTGCGGATCATGAATATCGCCGTGAACCTCGCCCGAGAAATCCGCAAGCCCAGAGAAGCTGAGGCGTTCGTCGAGATAATTCAGCAGCGCGAGATCGGCATGCGCGCCGTAGAAGCGCAGATTGAGCGCAGAGCCGCGCATAATATGCCCCTCTACCCCCAGCTCCGTTTCATTCGGCAGCTTCGCACTGAGGAAATCGATCGTCAGATCGTCCCCGCGCAGCATAAAGGACGCATTCGCACGCTCCACGGGAATGTTGCGGTACACGCCGTCCGAGAGTGCGGCGCTGCCGAGGACCGTGAGAGCTTCCCCCATCTGCCCGTCGATGCCAAGATCGGCGTGCAGCGTACCGTTCAGCCCCTCGGGCAGGGACACTGAGAGGGAGCGCAGCCCCGCAAGTGCGACATTGTCGACCGTCAGATGCGCCGTGTAGGTATTTTTCTCCGCAGTAAACACACCCGTGCCCGAGAGCGTCCCGCCGAACGCCTCCGCCGTCAGATTTTCGAACGAAATTGTGCCGTCAGCATAGGCAGCATCCACCGCCGCATTTCGGAAGGAGACCCCGTTCACCGCCCCTTCCGCCGCCGTCAGTTTCCCCGTGACAATCGGCGTCGCAAGCGTCCCCTTCACGTGAAGATCTGCCGTCACAGCCCCCTGATAGGGGCTGTCCGCGAGAATGCGGTCAACGGCGAAATCCTGCGCACGCACAGTGAGATCAAGATAAGGTGCATCCGTATCGAGCCGAATCGTCCCGTCCACACGCGCGCGCTGCTCCGCCGCCTCCACTGTCGCAGCAACGAAAATTGCGCGCTCATTGAAGCGCAGTGCTGAGCTCTCCAGCTGCACCTGCGTCCCGTAAACATCTGCCGCGCCACGCATACCGTCGATGCGGCCGTCCAGCGTCAGCACCCCGTCCACGCGATGCAGTTCCATCCGCACGGCATCTGCGTGCAGAGACGAGAGCTGCAACTCCTCGGACAGAGAGTTTTCCGGCAGGAGGTGACGCAGCTGCATGAAATCCGTATCTGAGGAACTGAGATAGAGCTCCTGGTTCCCGCCGACATACGCGCCGCGCACACGCAGAGGCACCCCCGAAAGGGCTCCCGTCGCCTCATAGGAGACATCGCTGCGGTCGATCTCCACTGCCCCCGCAATCTCCGTCAGCTCGTACGTGCGACTATCTGTCACAATGGTCGCCGAACCGCCCTCCGTGCGGATGCGCCCCTCGAACGTGCTCGGCTGACTGTCGTCCGCGCCGATATCATCATAATTCCACGAGCCGTCCGCGCGCTGCACAATGTCCGCATGCGCGCCCGTGAGCAGGATCTCGTCAATCGAGGTTTCGGGCGATGAAAGCAGAGAAAGCAGACGAAGCGTCACCCGTGCCTCATCGGCACGGAGCACAGCCTCCGCCTGCTTATCGTAGATTACGACATCGTCCATTTTCAATTCGTGCAGAGAACGGATCTCCACCGCACCGATGTGCACAGCCGTTCCCAGCTTCTGCGCCACGAGACGCTCTGCCATCTGTCCCGCCTCAGCCATGAATGCCTGAGCGCGTACGATATGGATGAGAACTGCTGCGCAGACGAGGACGGCGGCGATCACCGCCGCCCCGATATACGCCTTCCGTCTCATAGCAAACCTCTTATTTGTTCATCTCTGCTTCGTACGCGGCATTCGCCGCCTGTACGCGTGCCGCCGCAGCAGCAGCGGCATCCGCAGGTGCACGTTCTGCAGTCGGGCGCACCTCGGCATCCTTCGGCGTTGCAAAGAGCACATCGTCATGCAGCTGTGCCGCCGCACGCGCCTCCTTTGCACGCGCACCGTCCTCCTCCGCCGCACGATACCGCACAGCATCGAGATCGACGGGCACGCCCATCGCATTGTCAAGGCTCGCCTTGCCCGTATTGTAACTGTAGAGCGCCGTTGAGTAGTTCATGCGTGCCGTCGTCAGATTGTCTGAGGCACGCATCACCTCAAGATTCGTCCCCACGCCCGCATTATAGCGGACGCGTGCGATATTGTAGTCCTCCTCCGCCTGCTGCACGGCCTTCTCCGTCGTCTTGATATTCTGCTCCGCCGCACGCAGATTCAGATACGCCGTACGCACATCAAGACGAATCTGCTCATCCGTCGCTGCGAGCGCCTCCTCCGCCTTGCGGAGCGTCGCCTTTGCCGCATCGACCTGCGCCGCCGTCACGCCGTTGTCAAAGATATTCCACGACGCGCTCACACCCGCCGACCACGTATTGCTGCTCGTATGGTCGTCCTTGAAGGGGTGCTCGCCCGCAATCGAGCGCGTTGCCGCCGCATTCACCGTCGGATGATAGCCCGCCTTTGCCGCGCGCACGCCCTCCTCTGCCTGCTTTACCGCATAGACCGCCGCCGCACCATCCGCGCGGTAGAGCAGCCCGTAGTCCGTGCAGTCATCCAGAGAGAGCGTATAGCCCGCATAGCGCAGCTCATCGTTGATCGTGAGCGTCGTATCCGTCGGCACACCGATCACATTGTTCAGCGTTGCCACAGCGACCTCATAGTTGTTTCGCGCTGTCGTCAGATTCTGCTGCGCATTCGCCAGCTCCACCTCCGAGGCGAGCACGTCCGCACGCGCCACCGTACCCACACGGAACTGCGCGTTCACATCCGCGAGATGCGCCTGCAGCGTCGCCACCGTATCCTCACGCACCTTCACCAGATTGCGCGCCTGCAGGATATTGAAATAATCCGTCGTCGCCGTCAGGCGGATCGACTGCTTCGTCTGCTCGAGCGCAAAGTCCGCCGAGTTCAGCCCGTAGCGCGCAGATTTGCGCTGTGCGTTCAGCGACGCATTATAGACCGGCATCGAGATCGTGCCCGTATTGCCGTAGTTATAGTCGTAATTTTTGCCCGTCATGCGCGCCTGCGCGTACGCCTCGCCGCCAATGCGGTTCGCCGTCGCCGACCATGTCAGCGTAGGTCCCATCGATCGGTTCGCCTGCGCGAGCGCAGCGTGCGCCGCATCCACATCCGTCAGCGCCTGCTTGATCGTACGGTTATTCTCGAGCGCCATCTGCACGCTGCGTGAGAGATCCACCTGCATCGTCTCAGCCGATGCCGTCCCCGTAAAAAGTCCGACGGCGGCGGTCAGAGCCAGAGTCCGTACCAGTCGCGCCGCAAAACGTCCCCTATTCTTCAAAGCCATTTCCTCCTCGACCGCTGACGGGATATATCCGAACGGCGGGCTGCTCCAAACATAGTCAACACCATGAAATCGTATTGACAGGTTCTCTCATTGTATCAGTTCCCCTATTTTTTTTCAAATAAATTTATCGTTAGGTGCAAAAGAGCCGCCGCCCATGTGAGGGCGACGGCTCGCAAAGTGTAGATTTTACCGCTTCATACCAATCAACGTTTCGAGCATTTCATCCGAAACAGTGATGATCTTCGAGTTGGACTGGAAGCATCGCTGTGTGATAATCATATCCGAGAACTGGTCGGCAATGTCGACGTTCGACATCTCGAGTGCAGAGGTCGTCAGCTCTGATCCGATGTCGGATGCTCCGCTGATCGTGCGCGTCCCCGTATTGTTCGACTCCTGATAGAGGTCACCGCCCATCTTCGTCAGACCCGATGGGTTGTTGAACTGCGCCGACGCGATCTGCGCCTCTTTCTGGCGCACACCGTTCGTATACGTGCCTGTGATGACGCCCGTGCTGTCGATGTCAACGCTCGCGAGCGTACCCGGCGCATTACCGTCCGAACTCGCCGCAATCGTCGACGTGCCCGAATACTGCGAAATCGCAGCGAGGTTCACGCTGACCTGCTGTGCTGCAGCGCCGTTTTGATAAGTGAGGTTCAGCGATGCTGTACCATCGACATATGCGCCGGCTGTGTCAAACTTTTTCCCGTAAGAGAGAAATCTCCGTTAAGAGCATATGTCCCAGATATTAAGGAATCGCTGATAAAAGACCTTCGCACTGTTGACAGGATCACCTGTCTTAAAATTATAGGTGGCAGACTCATCAAGCGTGATGCGTTCGCCAGACTCCATCATTAAAATGATTTTTCCTTTTTCCACGGGATTATAGTTTGCAACTGTCTCCGAGGTGCCGTCTGCATATCTCACAAGGACGTTCGCCACCTCATAGCCCGGTGTTGTCGCGTTGAGGTTCTTCGTATAGGAAGCCAACGCTGTCGTCGTTGCTTCCATCGGCTTTCCTGCTGGAATCTGAATCTTCGTCGTATTATCGCCAGCAATGTCAATGCGATTATTTTTCGCCATATAGCCCTGTACATAGAGACCCGTGCTTGGAATCGTCAGGTTGCCGTCTGCATCGAAGCCAAATGCGCCGTTGCGCGTGTAGAACTGCTGCTCACCGCGCTTGACGACGAAGTGCCCGTCGCCGCGCGAGATGGCAACGTCTGTATTCTTGCCAGTCTGCTGTACCGAACCATTGTGTACATAAGGTCTGTACTCGCGACCATCATGCCAAGACCGACCTGCTTCGGGTTCACGCCACCGATCGTATCGTTTCCCGAAAGGTTCTGCGAGATCATGTCCGCGAACGTGACACGGCTCGACTTGAAGCCTGTCGTGTTGACGTTCGCAATGTTGTTGCCGATAACATCCATGCGGGTCTGGTGCCCCTTAAGCCCCGATACACCCGAGAACATTGAACGCATCATTTCTGCATCTCTCCCTTAAATTTTCTATAAAATTACAGCACTGTCAATATTGGTAAAGATATTTTCCTTTGCACTTGCCTCGTCGAGCGCCGTGATGACGGTGCGGTTCTTGACGCTAACGACCATCGCCAGCCCGCGGCTCATGTAGACGAGCGCGCTTCCCTGCTCGGCGCCCCCTTTTACAGCAGGATGTATCTCCATTTTTCCACCTTCCACTTTTATAACATATTTTATAACATATTTTGCAAACATAATATTGTGTATTTTATATAACATCTTAAGTGCTTTATATAAACTCATGAATATGATAGATAATATATGATGTTTTTCCACTTGTATATACACTACAAAAGAGGTGATATATATGAACACAAAGCTAATGATTACAAAAAGAAAACGCGGAGAGGACGGATATAAAATCCTGTCCATCCGCGTGAGATCAGATATTATCAACCGTATTGATACGCTCGCCGACGAAACCGGCCGCTCGCGCAACGAACTCATCGGCCTCCTCCTCGACTTCGCCATCGACAACAGCGAGGTGGTTGCTGAAAAATAATTTTGCTTGTATTACGAGGATAAATGAAGTAACATAACAGCAGACATAACATTTTGAAAAATCTAGGTGGGGTTCAGCCTCTAAGTTTTGCTAAAAGGAGGTATCCGAATGTATGCGCATATTAAACTAAATATTCAAGATGGGATCGCGCGGATCACGATGGATCGCCCTGCATCGAACAATGCACTCGATGCTACGATGTTCCACGATCTGATTGCAACGGTCGAGCACTGTGACGCGGATGAGTCCGTCAAAGTCATCATCATCACGGGCGCGGGCAAGAATTTCTCTGCAGGCGGTGACATCAAGGAGATGGCGTCATTCGACTTCATCAGCTACGAACTCTCGATCCTGACGAGCCAGGCATCGCTCGCCCTGCGCCGCTGCTCGAAGCCCGTCATCGCGATGGTAAACGGTGTAGCGGCGGGTGCGGGCTGCGGCATCGCGCTTGGCGCTGATTTCCGCATCATGACAGAGGAGAGCTGTCTGCTCACAGCATTCTCCAGTGTCGGGCTGCCGGGCGATACGGGCTGCATCTACCATCTGAAACAGATCGTCGGACTCGCAAAGACGATCGAGCTGATGGCACTGAGTCCGCGCATCTACGGCAAGGAGGCGTTCCGTCTAGGGCTGACGACGCGGCTTGCCCCCGACGGCAAGCTCGAGGAGGAGACGCAGGCGTTCGCCGAAAAACTGCTGCGCCGCCCGCTCAACGCACTCGCACTGCAGAAACAGCTCTACTACGAGGTGTTCTACCGCGACTACATGGCGTACAGCCGCATCGAGGCGGAGAACCTCGCAAAGGCGGGCGCATCCGCCGACCACCGCGAGGCAGTGACGGCGTTTATTGAGGGACGGAAGCCGATTTTTAATCAGAATGATTAAGGCTTGAAAAAGGGCACGGATTGTAGTATCTTTAGTAAAGAATTTCCTAGCTGACATTCGTTAGCCAATAGAAATCCCCCTCGGGAGTGATGCCCCGAGGGGGATTTTTCACTGAGCGAGTATAAATTTTCATTGTAAAAACGGCAATCGCAAAAATTTCTGCGATTGCCGTTTTCTTGTTAAAACTCCTGCCGCACGCCCGTATAGAATGCGCGCTTTTTCGAGCTGTTCACGTCGTTCCATTCGCCGAAGAGGTAGGTGCCGCCGCGCAGTTGATACTGCGCGCGCAAACGGAGGGTAGGATCGTTCGGGTCGTAGGCGTCGGCGGAGAATTTGAATTTCTCGCCCGCATAGGCGTCGACGCCGACGCCTGCCGCGCCCGCGACGACACCCGCACGCGCCCCAAATGAGGTACCACGCGTGCCGACCTGTGCGTTGAATTTATCGCCGCCGCCGATGTCGTCCACGCCGAAGGTCGCATACATCCCTTTATTTTCGCCGACATCGAGGTTGAAGTTCGTGCGCCAGTCGTCCGCCTTACCGCTGTACATGGCATCGACCTTTGACGTGACCTTGACGTTCTGCAGACGTCCCATGAGTCCGTTCGCTTTGTCCGACATTGTGCGCGCGTTGTGAATGAGCGCGCGTGCATCCTCCTGCGTCTGCTTGTCTCCCGCGACCGCCTCTATTCCCTCTGCGATCCGCAGCATACGCTCGGAGGTCTCCGTGATATTCGTGAGCGTCTTTTTCATGTTCTCTGCGGTTTGGGGGTCAGCGCCGACGGTCTCGAGGTTCGTCATGATGCGCTCGACGCTCGCCGTGGTCTGCGCGAGGTTTGCCGACATGGTATTCATATTGGCAAGCATTTCGTGCAGATTGCCGCGATTCTCCGCCGCCATCTGCTCGAGGGTCGCAGTCAGCCCGTCGAGGTGCGCCGTCATATGCTCCATGTTGACGACGAGCTGTACCATCGAAGTCTGGAAGCCCGGTGCGCCGACGATGTTGTTGATCGACGTGAGCATTGCCTCGACCTGAATAATCATCTTGTTCAGCTCGGTGAACATGGCGTCCATGCCCATCTCGTCCGTGCCATAGAGGTAGTCGCCGCCTGTGTAGAAGTCCGTGCTCGCAGACGGCGTGATGATGACGAATTTGTCCCCCATGATGCCGGGCTGCCCGATGGTGACGGAGGAGCCACGCGGAATCTTCACACCGTCCTGAATGACGAGGGAGACGGTGACCCCCGAGCCGTCATTCACGACCTCCTCGACGTGCCCGACGGGAACGCCCGAGAGGAGCACCTGCGCCTCGGGGTTCAGCCCGACGGCGCGCCCGAAGCCCGCATAGATCGTATAGTCATGCCCGCCGCCGAGCCGCAGTCCGCCAAAGAACATGACGACGGCAATGAGGAGCGCCGCGCCTCCGAGTGTAAATGCGCCGACCTTTGCCTCAGCACTCATGCCCCTGCCTCCCTTCGCTGGTGCAGCGTACGGAAAAATGCCTGTACGCGCTCGTCTTTTATATACTGAAAGCGCTCTGCCGTGTCCACGGCGATGAGTTCCCCGTCGTAAATCATCGCAATGCGGTCAGCGATGCGGCTTGCGCTCGCCATATCGTGTGTGACCACGACGGAGGTCACGTCGAGTTTTCGCTGCATGTCGATGATGAGTTCGTCAATCTTTGCTGTCATGATGGGGTCAAGCCCCGAGCTTGGCTCGTCGTAGAAGATGATCTCGGGGTCTGTTGCAATCGCACGCGCGAGCCCCACGCGCTTTTTCATGCCGCCTGAGAGTTCCTGCGGCATGAGTGCCGCCGCATCGGGCAGGCCGACAAGCGCAAGTTTCTCCGCGACAATGCGCGCGATCTCCTCGTCGGTCTTCATTGTGTGCTCACGCAGCCCGAAGGCGACGTTCTCGCCGACGGTCATGGAGTCAAAGAGTGCAGAGTACTGGAAGACCATGCCCATGCGCAGACGCACGCGGTCAAGGGCGTTCTCCGTCATCGCCGCAATATTGTCCGCACCGATGTAGATTTCTCCTGCGCTAGGTCGATCGAGTCCGATCATCAGGCGCAGGAGGGTGGATTTGCCCGAGCCGGAACCGCCGATGATGGCGATGGTCTCCCCTTTTTCGATCGTCAGGCTGATGCCCTTGAGCGCTTCCTTGTCCCCAAATTGCTTGCGGACGTTGTTCAGTCGTATCATGGCGCCCTCCGTCTAAAAAAGGAAGAACGTCAGGACGGCGTTCAGGATGAAAATGACGATGATGGAGGTGACGACGGTCTGCATGGTCGCTTTGCCGACGCCCTCCGCGCCATTCGGCGCATTCAGTCCGTAGTGGCAGCCGAGGACGGCGATGACGTTGCCGAAGAAGATCGCCTTGATGAGCCCGCCCGTCATGTCGTAGATCTCGGCGAACTGCGTAATGGAGTGCGTGAATGTATAGGGCGAGATGCCCGAATAATGCACGGCTGTGATATAGCCGCCGAGAACGCCGATCACATCGCCGAAGACGGTGAGGATGGGCACGACGATCATGCATGCAAGCATGCGCGGCACGATGAGGTAGTTCACGGGACTGACCGCCATAACGCGCAGGGCGTCGATCTGCTCTGTGACCTTCATGGTGGAGACCTCCGCCGTGATTGCCGCACCGACACGCCCCGCACAGACGACACCAACGAGAACGGGGCCGAGCTCACGCCCGATGCCGATGGCGATGACGGCGCCGATGGTGCTCTGCGCGCCGTAGCGGATGAACTCGTGTGCGATCTGGAGGGTCAGCACGACGCCCGTAAAGAGGAGGGTGAGTCCGACGATGAGGAGGGAGTCCGCACCGAGATGCGCCATCTGGTAGACGATACTGCGCACGCGCAGGCGCTGGGTGACCTGCCGCATGGTCTCCCCGTAGAGGAGGGTGATGCGGCCGATGTTCGCAAGATGCGTGAGGACAATGCGCCCCACCAGCTCAAATATGCGCTGCATAGATTCCCTCCTCTCCTTCATTTATTTATCGAGAAAGCTTCTCCACCTCTGCGCGTGCAAGCTCGTCACAGCGCTCATTGCGCTCGTTGCCCGCGTGTCCCTTGACCCAGTGGAACCGGACGCGGCGCGCGGCAAATGCCGCATCGAGCTGCATCCAAAGATCCTGATTGAGCACGGGTTCGCCGTCCGCCTTCTTCCAACCGCGCTTCTTCCACGCGGGCAGCCAGAACTTTGTGAATGCGTTCTTGAGGTACTGACTGTCCGTAAAGAGCGCGATGCGTGCGCCCTCGGGCACGGCAGACAGTGCTTCGAGCGCCGCTGTCAGCTCCATGCGGTTGTTCGTCGTCTCGGGGTCGCCGCCGCTCTTCTCCGTGACCTCACCTGTCGCAACGGCCTCAATGATGGCAGCCCAGCCGCCCGCGCCGCCGGGGTTGCGCAGACAGGAACCGTCCGTGTGGATGATATAGTCTGCATCAATCGACTCTGCGGGCGCAGGGGCTGCACTCTTTTTCCCTATACACAGCACGCCCACGTTCGCACGAGATGCACAGCCCTCTCCCGCAAGCCAGTCACGAGCCTCTGCTTCCGTCATAAAGCCCTTGTAGACCGCGCCCTGAAAGCCCTGTACCTGCGCCGCACACTCCCCCCAGACGGTGAACAGCCCCGTTTTGCGCCCACGCTTTACGGCGTAATATTTCTTTGCCACAAATTTTCCCTTTAATATGAATAACGATAGCCGATGGAGAAGCCCACACCGTTGTAGCCGGGGTTGCGCGTGCGCTGACCGTTCGAGACGTGATGACCGAGGTAGGCGACGCTGAGCGCGTTGCGGTCATTGAATTTGTACGTCACACGCGGGCCGATACGCCACATGAAGCCGTAGTTGCGTGTATGCGCGGGGTGCATGTCGTTGTAGACGAGGACAGCGCCCGTCGCGTCAAGGGATGCCTCCCATTTCGATCCGAGAGGCTTCGTCCAGCGCACCATGTACGCGGGTCCCGCACCGACCGCAGACGAGTCGAGGCGCACGTCGGGCGTGTCCTTCTCCGCCCATGAGCCGACGGCACGCGAGACGGTCACGCCCCAGTGGAGCGACATCCCATGCATCTCTTTGTACTGGCGGAAGGCGTGTATGTTATAGAGGTCGATATAGCGCCGCTCGCCGCGATGCTCCAGATAGTCCATCTGGATCTCCGCCTTCTTGTCCTTTGCCTCCGCTGAGCCCATGTGCATCTCCATCGCATTGTCGTCTGAGCTCGGCGCTGCATGCACCGCAGCGGGCAGTACGAGTGCGCCGACGAGCGCAAATGCCGCAAGCGTTTTGTTTTGGAATCTCATTGCGTTACCTCCAACGTGTGAAAAGCTCCGCCTCGATGCCGAGGCGGTCGAGTATCTTTCCCACCATCATGTTGACAAGATCGTCCAGTGTCTCAGGACGATGATAAAAGCCCGGTGCTGCGGGCATGATGACCGCGCCCGCGCGTGCAAGCCGCAGCAGGTTCTCAAGATGAATCTCGTGCATGGGCGTCTCGCGTGGCACGAGGAGAAGCCGCCGCCCCTCCTTCAGCGTCACGTCCGCCGCACGCGTGAGGAGATCATCCGTCACGCCGTGGGCAATTGCGCCCGCGGTCTTCATCGAGCAGGGCAGGACGACCATTGCGTCCATGCGGAACGAGCCGCTCGCGATCGCCGCGCCCACGTCCGGATTCGGATAGAGGACGGAGACGCGCCGCGCAAGTTCCTCCTCCGCAACGCCGCATTCGTAGTCCAAGACGCGCAGCCCGCTCGCCGTGACAACCGCGTGAACCTCAATGCCCTTTGCACGCAGCACATCGATCAGGCGGAGGGCATAGATACTGCCGCTCGCGCCCGTGATGCCGACGACGAGGCGCTTCATCGAATGACCGTGACGCCGCCCATATACGGGACGAGCGCCTTCGGCACGAGGACGGAGCCGTCTGCCTGCTGATTGTTCTCGAGGATTGCCGCAACCGTGCGGCCGACGGCAACGCCCGAGCCGTTCAGCGTGTGGAGGAACGCCGGCTTTGCCCCACGCTCAGGACGATACTTGATATTTGCGCGGCGCGCCTGATAGTCCGTGCAGTTCGAGCAGGACGAGATCTCACGGTATTTATCCTGCGCAGGCATCCAGACCTCGATATCATAGGTCTTTGCCGAGGTAAAGCTCATGTCGCCCGTGCAGAGCTGCACAACGCGATACGGCAGTTCGAGCGTTTTCAGCACATCCTCCGCCGCCTCCACCATCGTCTCGAGCTCGTCCCAGCTCGTCTCTGGCGTGACAAATTTGATCAGCTCTACCTTGTTGAACTGGTGCTGACGGATCAGTCCGCGTGTGTCACGTCCCGCACTCCCCGCCTCTGCGCGGAAGCACGCCGTATAGGATGTATAGTACTCGGGCAGCTGCTCCGCGTCCAGAATCTCATCGCGGTGGTAGTTCGTCGTCGGCACCTCCGCCGTCGGCACAAGGTAGTAGTCGAGCCCTTCGAGCTTGAACATATCCGCCGCGAACTTCGGCAGCTGTCCCGTACCGACCATGCTGTCGGCGTTGACGATGTACGGCGCAAGCATCTCCGTATAGCCGTGCTTCTCCGCGTGGAGATCCATCATGAAGTTGATGCACGCGCGCTCAAGGCGCGCTCCGAGTCCCTTGTAGAACGTGAATCGCGCACCCGTGACCTTTGCCGCGCGCTCCGCATCGAGTACGCCGAGGTTTTCCCCAATGTCCCAATGCGCCTGCGGCTCGAAGTCAAATGTGCGCGGCGTGCCCCAGCGGCGCACCTCGGGATTCTCCGTATCATCCTTGCCGATCGGCACGTCGGCTTTCGGCATATTCGGAATCTGCAGCAGGAGGTCGCGCAGCTTCGCCTCAACCTCGCGCAGATCCTCGTCGAGCGCCGTGATCTCATCGCCGAGAGCGCGCATCTCCGCGACCACATCGTCTGCATTCTCACCCGCCTTCTTGCGCACGCCGATCTCCTTCGAGACGGCATTGCGGCGCGCCTTCTTCTCCTCGGCATCCTGCAAAATCGTGCGGCGGCTCTCCTCAAGCGCCGTGAACGACGAGAGATCGAGAGAATTGCAGCGGTTCTTCAACATTTCCTGCACCGCAGGCAGATTCTCGCGCACGAATTTCATATCCAACATGTGAAATCACTCCATCAATATAATTTGTTATCTGCTATCATAGTACAAAGCCCGCCTTTTGTAAAGAAAAGCCCGCTTCTTCATCCATGTTTCACACAGACATAGTAAAATCGACACGAAAAGGAGAGCTTTTTAATGAAAATTTTACCGTGGGCGGGTGACTCCATCTTTCCCGCCCTCTGCAATACACTGCTTGCGTGGCGCAAATCCGCCCCCAACGTGCGCGACCTGCCGTGGCGCGACGAACCGACGCCGTATCACGTCTGGATCTCCGAGATCATGCTCCAACAGACGCGCGCCGCCGTCGTGCGCGCCTACTATCTGCGATTCCTCGATGCACTGCCGAGCGTCCGCGACCTCGCCGCCGTGGATGACGATGCGCTCATGAAGCTCTGGCAGGGGCTTGGCTACTACAGCCGCGCGCGCAACCTCAAACGCGCGGCGCAGGTGATCGTCACAGAGCATGGCGGCGTCCTGCCAAATGACTTCGACACGCTGCTCGCCCTTCCCGGCATCGGTCGCTATACAGCGAGCGCGATCGCCGCGTTCGCCTATGGTGCGCCGCGCCCCGCCGTAGACGGCAACTTCCTGCGCGTCGCCACGCGTGTCACGGCGAATCCCATCGACATTGCAAAGGACGCGACGAAGCGCGCGCTCGAAACCGCACTCATGCCGTCCTATCCGAGCGGCAAGGACGCAGGTCTCCTCAACGAGGCATTTATGGATCTCGGCGCGACCATCTGTCTCCCGAACGGCACGCCGCTCTGCCACGCCTGCCCCGCCGCACGCCTCTGCCTTGCGCATGAATACGGCACGGAGCAGAACTATCCCGTCAAGGCCGCACTCAAGGCGCGCCGCAAGGAGCAGCGCACCGTCCTCCTCCTCTCCTGCGGCGAGCAGATCGCCATACGAAAAAGACCCGCGAAGGGTCTCCTCGCGGGTCTCTGGGAATATCCGAATCTGGACGGCAAACTCTCGAAGCGTGCCGTGCGCACGCATCTCGAGTCGGAGGGCTATCATGTCCTCGACATCGCACCGCTCCCGCCCGCGCGCCACATCTTTTCACATATTGAATGGAGTCTGACGGGCTGGGCGGTCAGCGTCGCAGAATGGAACGAACCGCCGCTGATGGCGGCAGAGGAGATAGACGGCGCGCCCGCCCCACTTCTCTGGGTGCGCCGTGAGGAACTTGCGGACAAGTACAGCATCCCCGCCGCATTCGGCTACTTTACGCCGAAATAAAAAGTGCAGCTGCTGCACGAAGGTCGAAATGACTCCGTGCTGTAGCTGCGCTTTTTCTATGGCTGAAAGATCAGTGTTTTTTCAAACCAGAGTTTGATCGGGTAGCCCTGATAGACGATCGGGGCAAAGCGCATCCGCCAGAACGCCTCCTCTGCCGCCTGACGGAAGCCAAGATTCGGTGCATCAGTCAGTATGCGCACAGATTCAATGCTGCCATCCGTGCCAACGAGCACGCGCCCCGTGACCGAGACGGTCTCAGAGTAGCCAAGAGAACGCGCCTCTTCTGGATAATACGCCTCTGCATCGCGCAGGATTTGGTAAGAAATCCCTGCGGCAGATGCCGCCGTATATGAGCCGTCTCCATTATCAGAGAATCCAGCTCCCAATCCCGACGCCTGACCTATTCCGCTGCCTCCTGCAGCAGATGAGGCTCCGTTATCCTCTCTGCCATCTGACGAGACTCCGCCAGATGTAGGTATTGCATCCGAACTCTGTTCGCCGCTTGGCGCAGCAACAATAGATGCAATCGCATGCTCCACAGGCGGAACCACGCGATCAAGCTCCTGCATTGTCGGAGCACTAGCAGCCTTTATACTGGGCAGCATACTTTGTGCCGAGATGTCCGCATGGCTGCTCTCCCGTTTTACTTCCTCGATCTCCCCCGCGCCGCCAGCACTTCCTTCATTCGCCGAACTCTCTACTGCCGCCGCGAC
Source organism: Selenomonas sp. oral taxon 138 str. F0429 (assembly GCF_000318175.2). Taxonomy (NCBI): domain Bacteria; kingdom Bacillati; phylum Bacillota; class Negativicutes; order Selenomonadales; family Selenomonadaceae; genus Selenomonas; species Selenomonas sp. oral taxon 138. Next base: position 97,247 of record NZ_KB290930.1, read on the forward strand.
CTGCATCTCCGATAGGAAGCCAACCTGCAGAGGTGTACTCGGCAGCGGCGGCGAGGCGAACCAGTCCAGTCCGATAAGAAGCAATATGCCTATAATACCGACATGTACAGCGAGTGACAAACCGCCGTAAATTTTCCATGAACGCGTATGCATCGTCTCACCCCGGTGTATTGGTCGCAATGTAGACCTTCTCAATACCGAGGCGCTTCACCACATCCATGATCTGCACAACCGTCCCATAGGACGCCGCCGTATCGCCGCGCAGGATGACAGAGATATCCTCTCCACGAGCTGCATCCTCCGTGAGGCGCGCGGTAAGCTCGCGCAGACTCATCAGATCTCGTTCGTAGTAGATCCCGCCATCCGCCGTGATCGTGATGGGAATATTGCGCGTCATGCTGACCTTTGCACTCTCCGCCTGCGGCAGTGTAAGCGGCATACTCTTCTGCACGACCATCGAGAGCATGCTCATCATGAAGAAAACGAGCAGAAAGAAAATGATGTCAATCATCGGAATGATCATCAGCTGCGGGCGTTCCTCCTGCGGCAGAAGGTCAAGCTTCACCGCGCTCACCTCCCACATGCGCCAGATACATCGTGGCAGAGTACTCCACATCCGCTATGATGCCGTTTGCCCGATGCGAGAGATAGGCATAAAGACTCAGCGCAAGAATCGCGACGAGCAATCCGCTCGCCGTTGCAACCAGGGCCTCACCGACACCGCCTGTGATGGCAAACGGCTCTCCCTCGGCAACAGACAGTACGCTGAATGAGCTAATCATGCCAATGACTGTCCCCAACAGACCTAGAAGCGGCGCCATCGTCACGATCACACTCAGATACTCAAGATAACGGCGCAGCGCAAGCGCCTTTTTCTTTGCTACCGCCTGCACGAGCTCCTCTTGCCGCACATTCTTATGGGTACGCTCCTCGAGCGCAGTCAGAAGGACCTCTCCCGCCGCACCGCCGGAGGTTCGACAGAGCTCAGCAGCACGTGCATCATCCCCTGCAGCGAGCGCCGCACAGAACTCCGTCGAAAAGTCTGCTGACCGCTCCTCCTGCCCCCGATAGTACGAGAAGCGTTCCAGTGCGATCATCACGCTGATGAACGAGGCAAGGCCAATCGGAATCATCGCAAGCCCGCCCTTTGCGAGCAGTTCAAAAATCTCCATCATCCCCCGCCTTTCCTTAGAAGCTATACCGTGCACCCACAAAATAGGTGCGCGGGAATCCCGGCGTAAGCGTCCACAGCCCTTCGCTTGCATACTCATAATAGGTTTTGTTGAGAACATTGGTAACGCCGCCGTACCATTCGAGATCTTCATTTTGTTTGAACTTAAAGTTCACATCCAGAAGCCCATAGGATTCTATGACGCTGCCCATCTCATTGCGCTTGGATTCTTTGACAAAATTATTATAGGAGCCAAAATATGTATACTTCGCGCCGACGCTCCACTTCTTGTCGAACGTGTAGTTTACCTGAATGATCGCCTTGTGCTTTGGTACAGCCACCAGTCCGCTGTTCGTAAAGTCGATCGCATCCTCACCATATTCGTCTAGGATGGCGCGCCCCTGCTCCGTATATGTACGGCGACCATGCAAATAGGTATACCCTTCCGTCAGATCGAGTTTGCCGAGTCGCTGCTGCAAGGTCAGCTCTACGCCGCGTCGTCTTACGTTGAACATATTAAAGGTCTTGTACTCAGGTCCGTAGGCACCGATAAAATACGGACGATTCAACTCATTGTTCGTCATAGATGCAAAGAGCGTCAGATTAACTGATGTCGCGCCGATCTTATCGCGCACGCCGATCTCGTAGAGATTGTAGTGCTCTTCCTGCGCGGTGGTCGCCTGATAGACCTTGCCCGACGGCCCTGAGTAGACCTCGTCTGCAATCTGCAAACCGTCCGGACTGGTAAAGCCGCGCTCATAGCGCACGAACACGCGTCCAATGGAGCCGTACTGATAAGCGGCGGAAAGTTCTCCCGCCGTGTTCCAGCGATGCGAGTCGGCCTTACCGCCGATTGGTCTCCTCAGCGTCCCCCCATCTTTATCGAACGACCAGATGAGATCCTCACGGCGAACGCCCTGCGTAAAGGTAAACTTACCGCGCCGCATCTGATTCAGCAAATAGAGTGCCCGCGTCTCTTTTTCATAATTGAAAGACATGAGCTTTCTCCCGGATATGTAGTCCAGATGGGATGACTGATCGAGCCAATCAAGTCCGATAAGCAGAGAATCCCTTTTGCCATACGCATAGTCAAACTTCATACGCGTACCGTAAGAATCGTGATACATACGCCCGTTGACAATTTTCGAGTTCCTATAATTTCCATCCGCATAGAAGACATCACCGCTGAATTTCCATCCACCGCCAAGATTTTGGTTGTAGGTGAGATTATACGTATTGAGATCCCGATCGCCGTCATTATACTTTCCATCGGAGGGTCGTGCGTTCCGACCGTAGCGTTCAACCATGCTCCGTGAAATATTTTGTACAAAACGACTTTGTTCTTCCAAATGACTAAAACGGAATGTCACAGAATGATCGCTGTCTGCATCGTAACGCAGCCCTGCAAAGAGATAGTCGCTGTCGCGGTAGGTATTTTTGAAATAGAGATCGCGCTCCAGCTTATTATATCCCCCCTGCACCGTCAACTTTTCGCCGACCTTGTCCCCATAGTTGAAGCCCAGTCGATAGCCGTCCGAGTTCCACTCTGTCGTCACCGTCCGCTGCGGCTTGTTCATGCTCCTGAGATTCGTCGTGATATTGATGATGCCGCCTGCCGCACCACTACCATAGATGACAGAACCGCCGCCTGGAATGATCTCGATCTTTTCGATCTGCTCTACGGGCACATAATCGTAGTTGTTCGGCAGCGGGTGCGTGACCATCGTCGTCATAGGAGCACCATCAATCAATACCTGTATGTTGCGATGCGCCTGATCGCCGCCCTGCCCGCGAATGTCAATTTCCCCCCAGAATGTAGCGCCGACATTGATGCTTGGCTGATCCTTCAGCACATCTGAGATGGTCTTATACCCCTTTTCCTCAATCATCTTCTTTGTGATGACAATGATCTGCTTCGTATCGCGCAGCTTCTCGATCTCCACGTAGTCCGGACGGACATAGGAGTCAGAGAGTTTGATCGGCGCCGTGGCAGACGCACTCTCCTGCGCGCTCTGTGCCTCCTGTGTCTCCGACATATCCGCCGCAAACGACACCGTCGTCCCCCCCCCACATACAGTCAGATAGCTGCATACGAGCAGGCTCAGATAGGAACGATAACTCTTGCGCTTGTGCTGCTTCATCTCAGTCTCCATTTCTATTTGTAAGCACACATTTGACGCTCATCATTTTTTATCAGAGCATCATCAAACATCAGGAGTTATCTTATCAATATAGATATTCATTGTCAATAAGTTCATAAAAATTACATAGAAAAGGACGCCGACATCTCTCTTATGAGAAATATACAGCGTCCATTTCAGTGTAAAGGGTCTTTTATCTATATATTACACAGCTTTGCCAAGTTCACGCGCGGAGGTGCGCATGACGGTGTTGAGGTTGGGGGCGGAGTCGCCTGCGGCGCGCTCCTTCTCCCGCTCTTTTTCGATGAGGTTCTTGAGCATCTGCATATGTGGATGGTTCTCCATCTCGGGCGTGGGTTTGCCCGCGAGCGCCGCCGCCATCTGCGGAGGCATCCCGTCCGGGAACATTGCCTCGAGCATGGAGCGCACAGATTTCGGAATCATATCCTGCAGGGCGACGTTTTCCTTGCGGAGCTTTACATCGTCCTCCTGCGTGAGTGCATACGCCTCGAGGAAGCCCTGGATGAGGTTGTCGTGCCAGAACTCGCCCGCGAGCGTCAGGCGGAAGCCTGTCGCCGTGCGCGTGACGAGACCGTTCTCCTCCCATGCGGAGAGAAGCGGTGCAAGCTCCGTGAGGAGGTCGACGCCGTATTTCTTCTCGAAGAACGGCGCGTAGAGGTACCCGTGCTCGATCTGATCGCCGATCTCGCTGTGCATGCGGTGTTCATCCGCCTGCTCGCCCATGAACTGGAATGGCTTCGAGCCCTCCTCGACCATCTTCTCATACGGTGCAAGCGCACCGTGGTTGCGCCACATGAACGAACCAATAAAGCCGCCCGCGCCCGAGCCAAAGGCGAGCACATCGTTGCCGCGCTTTGCCAGTGTGTTGTAAAGGCTGCGCTCGCGGTGATCCGTCGTCCAATGCGTCGTGTCGATGCGGCGTGCCATCGGGTACTCCGCGACAATCTCAAGCCCACGACGAAAGTATTCGGACTGTTCCTCGGTCGTCGGGAGCATGGGCAGATAGCCCGACTCGATGCGGCGTGCCAGTTCGCTCGACGGGAAGACGTTGAGCTGGTAGAGGTCGCCGCCCGCAATCCCGATCTCGAACTGCGTGCGCACGTCGTTCTCCCAGACCTCCATCGACTGATAGGGCAGCCCATAGATGAGGTCGGCGATGACGACAGCGCCCTGCTTCTCCACCATGCGGCGAAGCGTTGCGATAACCGTATCGCGGTCGTCGATGCGCCCGATGGACTGACGGACGCGCGTGTCAAAGGACTGCACGCCGAGGGAGAAACGGTTGATGCCCGCGTTCAGCGCCGCCTCGACCTTACTCTCCGAGAGGTCGTGAATGCGTCCCTCGAGCGTGATCTCACAGTCGCTCGTGAGCGGCAGACGCTCGCGCACAGCGCGCACGAGGCGCGAGAGATCGGCGTCAGAGAGCGCCGTCGGCGTACCGCCGCCGAAGAACACCGCCTGAAAAGGCGCGCCCTGCACATACGGTGTATCCGCCGCCGCATCCAGCTCATCGAGAAGCACATCGACGTAGTGATGCGCCGCCTCTTCGCGCGTGAAGTTCTGGAAGAAACCGCAGTAGCTGCATTTCTTGTCGCAGAACGGAATGTGGATGTAGACGGCGCGCTCATCGGCGGGATCGGGCGTCGTGTTCATCAGTTCCTGCCAGACACTCGCCTGCTCCGCCTTGTCCATAATCATGCGCTTGCCGCCCACACCTGGGTGCACAACACGCTTCTTCGTAAAGGCACAGCCGAGCGGATTCGCCGACTTCGTGCCGAGCAGCCAGCCGCGTGCTTCCTCGGGGAGACCCGCGAGCTTCGTTTCAAACGTATTCATGCCAGTGCCTCCTTTGCCGCCGCAATCACCTGTGCGAAGTCATTTTCATCGGGGTGGCTTGCCGCCGCCGCATAGCGCGCCGCATTCTCCTCGGTAAACGCATGCACATTGTCCTTCGGCATGCTCTTGAACATCTCGATCAGCATCGGGTCGATCGCGCCCTGCACGAGAATTGCCCCGAGAATCTCATTCGACGGATCGAAGAGTGCGCGGATGTTCGCAATGCACTTCTCCGCGTGCTCCGAGTCCGGCTCCGCGCCGAGCGTGCCATAGAGGAAGACGCGCCGTCCGCGCAGGCTCTCGATGTACTTCTTCGCACCTGCGTCCGCCGTTCCGCGGTCGATCCACGTGCCGACGCAGAGATCTGCGCCCTCGGGCACCGCCGACGTATCCTTCACGCTGTGGCAGGTCGCGCCGAGCGCCTCCGCCAACTGCTTTGCAACCTTCTCTGTATTCCCCGTGCGCGAGGAGTAGATGACAGTAACTTCATTCGCCATAATTCATTCTCCTAAACATATCAATGTGAATATCATCTTTGCTTGATTCATATAATATAACAGCACATCTAAAAAATCAAGTGCTTTTGCAAAAATCATAAATAATAATTATGAATCAAATTCATGTTTGTGGATTTATCCACCGTCACTATAAATATCTATATTCTTTCTCAATTACATTCTCAACTATAGCATGCTTATTGAGAAAATCATATTTATATTTTCTTCAGAGTTCACGATCTTCAAATTTTTATAATTTATCTTATATATATTCACTATTTATCTTTACATATAACTTTTCATTATGAAAAAGCAACAAAAAACACCGCCGAAGCGGTGCTTTCCTATGATGATCTCAGTGCGCGCCGTGCTCGCCATGCGCGTGGTGATGTCCGCAGTGTCCGCCGTGCTCTCCATGTGCATGGTGGTCGCCATGACCGCAGCCATGTTCACCATGCTTGCCGTGCTGGTGACGGTGCTTGCATTTTCCGCCATCCGCATTCGGCACGAGCGTCCCCGCGAGATGCTGCTTCACAGCCTCATCCGCATCCCCCTTCACGCCCGAGACGAGCTGGATGCCCGCCTCGGCAAGCGCCGTCTGTGCACCCGCACCGATGCCGCCGCAGATGACGAGATCTGCCTGCGCCGTGTGAAGGAACGCCGCAAGCGCGCCATGCCCCTCGCCGACCGTGTCCACAATCTCCTCAGCCACATCGGTTGTAACATCGTAGAACTTAAACTGCTTCGCCCTGCCGAAATGCTGCTCGATCTGACCATCTGTATATGGTACTGCAATTCTCATTGTATGCTCTCCTTTTTCTTTCATACGGGGCATTGCCGCCTCCTCGATCTCATACACGCCGCCCGCAATGCGGATGCGCTTCCCGCAGACGATTGCGTCCGCGAGCTTGTATCGTGCGGACTCGTAGATGCCCGTCACCGTCGCGCGGGACACGCCCATCGTTGCGGCGCATTCCTCCTGTGTCCGACGGCAGTAGTCGATCTGTCGGATCGTCTCGAACTCGTCCAGCCCGAGAATGACGGTCTCATCCTGCTCCTCCTCCGCATCCTCTGGCGCAAAGCTCCAAAAGTCCGGATAGCTGCATATGCGTCTGCATCTCTTTGGTCGCGGCATAGCCCCTCCATTTCTGTCATATGACAGTTATTATATTAACAAAGTTTTCGGCATATGTCAATTATCTCTTTTCTCAGCTTGACAAGTATGATAGTATAGAGGTAAGAATCCATTATATTTTGGGAGGAAATGGTTATGAAAAAGATGATTGCAGGACTATTTGCGGGGCTCATCCTCGCCACAGGTGCACAGGCAATCGCCTATGGCTGCGAGGACGGCGCATGCGAGCTGCCGCAGCGTCAGAACACGGCGTACTGCTACGATAACGGCGGCGCATACTGCTACGGCGACCGCACACAATCGGAGCGCAGTGAGCGCACATATGCACGCGGCGGCTGCGGCTGCGCGCGCGGACGCTGAGCGAGCGAAGAGAGAAAAGACGGGTCTGACGGAGAAAAAACCTCCGATCAGTCCCGTTTTTTACGCAGATATTACCGTTTTACAAAAATGACAGTGCCCTTGGTGACGGAGATCAGTTCCGCCGCCATGCCGATGCGATTGATGTGCTCGGCGTATAGACTGTCGTCGTCGGGCACTTTGCGTGCCGCAACGTGTGCAATGCGCGCACAGACCTCGTAGGCATCCAAGGGACAGTCACGATAAGATTCTCCAAATTGCTCTGGGTTCAGAGAGGTCTCCAAGTCCTCGAGAATGTAGACACCGCCGCTTGGCAGCACGTCAAAGAGCGTAAACAACGCCAGAAGCTGGTGGCTCACAATGTGGGACGCGTCATCAATGATGATCTGCGGTCGAATTTCCTTGAGTTTTGCAACCCGTTCCGGATCGGAAAGATCCGCTTGGATAATATGAATACGCTCATCTGCATACTGACTGCAACGATCCGCAATGTCAACACCATAAATCTCTGCATATGGAAAATATTCCTGCCACATACGCAAGCTCGCACCATTGAATATGCCGAGTTCAAGAAGTCGTGTCGGCTGCAATCGAAATTTTTCCAGAAAAAAAGCATATTTATTAAGATAGTTATGCTCCATACTGCACTTGTCCGTGCGATATTTCAGACCAATGGCATCAAGCATTGAAAGGCCATCAAAATATCCTCGCGGCAATTCATCGTCAATGGTGACGTGCTCTCCACGCTTCGTATTAAACAAGGTGACTGACGAAACGGTATCTATCGACTCACCTCGTACAAACATCACAGCAACGAGGCCATTGCCTTCATCAACAGCAGTCTTCTCTGGGATGCAATTATGAAACAAGTCCTCCAGTGACTCTAGATCATAACGCCATATATCCTCATAGGTGTGTAATTCTCTCCGCGCCGAAATATCATGTGGCGTCCTTGCTGTCACAAAAATCTTTCCACCCACATGACATACCTCTTGCAGCTGTCGAACACCTTCACGAATATTTCGAGTCTTCTCCATTCCACTAAGAACGATAATTAAGTCATAGCGAAGCGCACCGATTGCCTCCTCCGTATCGGTAAGATCGCAAAAAGAGTCCTGAAAATAGGGGTCAAACAGCATGACATTATCACATCGTGCCGCGCCTAAGTGGAGCAATCGCTTATTTAGCAGAGGGGCATAGTTCCCCCCCGAAATGTACGAGCCACCGACAACAAGGCAATTCTTCCCGATAATGTCTTTCTCTTGAAACACATCGTGTTTCCATAAATATTCGACAAATGCCTCTCCCATCAATAACATATCCATCCGCTCCCTTAATTTTTCTCATACAAACATTTGTCGGAAACAGCAATCCAATGAACTTCATCCCTATAGGTCTTCATGTATTCTACTTTTCCTTGCTTGCATCCAGCATATCATTTCTTAAAATTAAGGAATCGCCAATAAAATGAAGTCCGTCAG
>NZ_KB290930.1:105905-114832 GCF_000318175.2 Selenomonas sp. oral taxon 138 str. F0429
AGGAAGTTGCCGCAAAGAAAAAGCTCGTGATGCGTCACGGGTCTTTTTTTTTCCCATATTTTCTAATTCATAGTTGCTATTGATAATGAATGCTGATACAATGTGGATATTTATGAACAATCTTATTTTATAATTCATACTGTCTCAAAAAAGGAGGCTGGCAATACTGACAATAACGCATAAGGCGTTCGATTTTCGGACGCTACTCTATTTGAATCTGCTGCTCATGTTCTTCCTGATCTATTCAGGCAGACAGGAAATACTGATTCTGTCCTTTATACTCTCGCTAATTGTCTATGCCGACCGCAGTACGCTCATGCAGACCGTGAAATGCAGTCTCGGCTTCCTTGCGCTGCTTGCGCTCCAATATGGGCTTAGCTTTGTGCGCGGGGCGGATGTGCCGCGCGCCCTCATCCTCGTGCCGGAGCTGATCGCATTCATTGCGCTGCGCATCTATCCGTTTGTCGTGCTCGGTATTGCACTTAAACGGAGCATGAATATCGCGGAGATCACGACAGCACTCTCGCGTCTGCGTCTGCATCGGGGCATTATCCTCAGCATTGTGGTGATGATCCGCTATCTGCCCGCGATGAAGGATGACTTCCGCGTGATTGTGGATGCGATGCGTCTGCGCGGGATTCCCATCTCGCTCGGCTATGTTGTGCGCCATCCGATGAAGGCGATTGAGTACTTCGTCGTGCCGATGCTGTTCCGCAGCGAGAAGATTACGGAGGAGTTCTCGGGTGCGGCACTCGTCAAGGGCTATGAATACAGTGGGACGCGCACATCCTATTTCGATGTCCGTATGGGTGGCAAGGATTGGGCGATGATCTTCCTTGCGCCGCTTGCCTTTGCGCTCTGTCTTACCGTTGTTTGAGGATGTGCGCTATGATTGAGTTACAGAATGTAGGCTTTCAATATCAGGACAGGGCGCAGCGGAGCATTGGCGGGAACTCCTGCACGGCAGGGGCGGGCGAGGTGATTGTGATTGCGGGGGAGAGCGGCTGCGGGAAGTCAACGCTCCTGCGCCGAATCAACGGTCTCTGTCCCGGTTTCTACGAGGGCACAGCGGAGGGGCAGATCCTCCTCGCCGGACAGGATGTGCAGAACCTTCGGATTGGGGATATTTCGCGGATTGCGGCGACGGTGTTCCAGAATCCCGATAATCAGTTCTTTACGCTCGATGTGCTGTCCGACCTCGTGTTCGGCTGTGAAAACTTCGGTGTGCCGCGTGATGAGATCGAGCGGCGGCTGCGCTCTGTCGTGGAGACACTTTCGCTTGAGCGTTTTCTTGGACGGAAGTTCTCGGGGCTGTCGGGCGGGGAAAAGCAAAAGATTGCGATTGCCTCGGCACTGATGCTGGAGTGCAAGATTCTGCTGCTGGACGAGCCGTCGGCAAATCTGGACTATCCGTCGATCGCACTTCTCCGCCGTACGATTCACGAGTTGAAGGAGCGAGGTTATACAATCGTGATGGCGGAGCACCGTCTCTACTATCTGCACGGCGTATGCGACCAACTCATCATAATGGAGCAGGGGACGATTGTGCGCCGCTATCGCGGTGCGGAGATGAATGCACTCAACAACGAGGCGCTGAACGCGTTCGGCATACGCGGTTTTGACCTTTTCCATACGCGTGCGGCGTGTGAGGCCGCTGCTCCTGCGATGGGCGGTGCAGAGCTGCTGTCACTCGAACATATTTCGTTTGGCTATGTGCGCGGGCAGGATGTCCTGCGCCATGTCTCGCTCTCTGTACGGGCGGGGGACCGTATCGCTCTCCTCGGGCATAACGGCTGCGGCAAGAGTACGCTCGCGAAAATCATCTGCGGGCTGCTGCGGGAGCGCGGCGGTCGTCTCTCTGTCGGTGGAACAACCATTGCCGCACGCAAACGCTATACGGCGGTCAGCTATGTAATGCAGAATGTGGATTTTCAGATTTTTGGTTCGAGCCTCTTTCATGATCTCCTGCTCGGCAATGAGGAGGTGGAGGACATCGATGCGCGTATTCGTACGGTGCTTGCGCAGTTCCGCTTGCTGCCGCTGATCGATGAGCATCCGATGCGGCTGTCGATGGGGCAGAAGCAGCGGCTCGTGATTGCCGCCGCCTGTCTCCTGCACAAGCGCATCGGCATTTTCGATGAGCCGACGAGTGGGCTGGACTATGCCAATATGCGCACGGTCTGCACGCTCATTGATGAATTTACGGGGGCGGAGAATGCCGCCATTATTATTACTCATGACTACGAGTTCATCATGAACTCGTGCAATCGCGTCATTCTCCTCGAGGATGGGCGGATTGCAGAAGATTTTGCACTGCGGGACGCAGCCGAACTTGAGCGGCTTTTTCGTGAGCGTATCAGATAACGATCCATTGGAGGAAAACATAATGAATTCTTGGAAAATCAGCGACTTTGTCCTGATCGGTATACTCTCGGCACTGTACGGCGTGCTCGTCCTCGGAATCGGCGCGCTCACGGTGCTGCTCTCGCCCGCGATGCACGCGCTGAGTCCCGCGCTCATCGGCGTGCTGCTTGGTACGGTCTTCCTCTTTGTGGTGAAGAAGATTCCGAAGTTCGGCGCGATTACGCTGTTTGCGGCAATCAGTACGGCGCTCTTCGCGGGCTTCTCGGGGATGATGTATGTGCCGTTCGTCGGCTCGGTGACGGCGGTGGCGTTCGTGGTCGATCTGGCAGTGCGCGGGCTCGGCAGCCGCATACCTGTGCTCGCGACGGGCTATGGGCTGATACAGGCGTCTTATGTGTTCGGCGGCGCAATCCCGCTCCTTTTCTTCCTTGAGCAGGAGATGGTTCGCTGGCAGGAGGCGGGCATGGATATGGAGCGGATTCAGAAGTTCGTCGAGCACAGCACGGGTGTCTTCCTCGCGGCGGGCATGGGGATTGCCTTTCTTGGGGGCGTGATTGGGATCTATATCGGGAGGCAGATACTCAAGAAGCATTTTAGGGAGTTGAATTGAGAGTTATGTGCTGTCGAGGTGGAGAGGAATGTGAGTTAGAGGCGCCCCTTCCACCATGCTGCGCATGGTTCCCCTCCCCCGTTGCGACGGGGGAGGCTTTTGTTTATCCTACAATAGTCCCTTTTTCTATGAAAAACAGTCTCAATTATTTGTTTTGTTTATAGATCGTGTCTTAGGTTATTGACTTTTTATATGAAAGCACCTACAATGATGAAAACGTCAATCCCGAGTATTTTTGTAAGGATTAAACTAAGCATATTTTAAGGAGAGTTTACTATGGCAGATGTATTGCTGCAGATAAAGGATCTTCATGCGGGCGTGGAGGGCAAGGAGATCCTCAAGGGGGTCGACCTCACGATCCGCAAGGGTGAGGTGCATGTCATTCTGGGACCGAACGGCTCCGGCAAGTCCACGCTGATGAATGTCATCATGGGCCATCCGAAGTATGAGATGACGGGCGGCAGTCTCGTCCTCGAGGGAGAGGATATCGCTGAGATGCGCGCGTTCGAGCGTGCGCGGCGCGGTCTTTTCCTCGCGTTCCAGACGCCGGAGGAGATTCCGGGGATCACGGTGGAGAATATGATCCGCACGGCGCGTCAGATGATTACGGGCGAGCGTGTGAAGCTCATGCCGTTCCGCAAGGAGCTGAACGCGATGATGGCGGAGCTGAAGATCGACCCGAGCTATGCACAGCGCTATCTGAATGTCGGCTTCTCGGGCGGTGAGAAGAAGCGCAGCGAGGTCTTGCAGCTGCTGATGCTCCAGCCGAAGCTCGCGCTGCTCGATGAGACGGACTCCGGGCTCGATGTGGATGCGGTGCAGATCGTTTCCGAGGGCGTGGCGAAGTTCCACACGGCGGACAACTCCTGTCTCATCATCACGCACAACGCGAAGATCCTCGATAAGCTGAAGGTGGACTATGTCCATGTGCTCGCGCAGGGCAAGATCGTGCGCGACGGAGGCGCAGAGCTCGTACAGCAGATCAACGAGCAGGGATTCGGCGGCATCCTCGCGGATCAGGGCAAAGTGGGGTGAGCCACATGGAGGATTTCGTACCAAAGAAAAAAACGCAGGTCGCCGACATCGAGCGGACGATCTACGATATTACGAATGAGGATCGCTCGGCATATAAGTCGCAGTCTGGACTGACCGAGGAGATTATCCGCGATATTTCGGAGAAGAAGAATGATCCGCAGTGGATGCTGGACTTCCGCCTGAAGTCGCTCGAGGTCTACCACGCGACGCCCATGCCCGCATGGGGACCCGATCTCTCCCCGCTCAATATGGACGAAATTGTCACGTATGTGCGTCCCGATGCGAAGATGGTCGGGGACTGGAACGAGGTGCCCGAGGACATCAAGGACACGTTTGACCGTCTGGGCATCCCCGAGGCGGAGAAAACGTCGCTTGCGGGGGTCGGCGCACAGTATGATTCCGAGGTGGTCTATCACTCAATTCAGGAGTCGCTCGTGGAGCAGGGCGTTGTCTACACGGATATGGAGACGGCCTTGCAGGAGTACGGCGATATCGTTCAGCAGTATTTCATGACGCTCGTGCCGCCCAAGGCGCATAAATTTGCCGCACTGCACGGTGCGGTCTGGTCCGGCGGCTCGTTCGTCTATGTGCCCGAGGGCGTGAAGGTGGACATTCCGCTTCAGTCCTATTTCCGTCTCAATGCGGCGGGCGCAGGGCAGTTCGAGCACACGCTCATCATTGTGGAGAAGGGCGCGAGCCTGCATTTCATCGAGGGATGCTCCGCGCCGAAGTACAATGTGACGAATCTCCATGCGGGCTGTGTCGAGCTGTTCGTCAAGGAGGGGGCGCGTCTGCGCTACTCGACGATCGAGAACTGGTCGCGCAATATGATGAATCTCAATACGAAGCGCGTGAAGGTGGAGAAGGACGGCGCGGTGGAATGGGTCTCTGGCTCGTTCGGCTCACATGTGTCCATGCTCTACCCGACGAGCATTCTCCACGGGGAGAATGCGACCTGCGAGTTTACGGGCATTACGTTCGCCTCGAAGGGGCAGGAGCTGGACACGGGCGCGACGGTGATCTTCGATGCGCCGAATACGTCGGCGAATATCAGCACGCGCTCGATCTCGAAGTCAGGCGGCGTTGCAATCTACCGCAGCGGGGTCAAGGTGACGCCGCGCGCGGTCGGGGCGAAGTGCTCGGTCAACTGCGAGTCCCTGATGCTGGACTCGGAGTCCCGCAGCGATACGCTGCCCGTGATGGATGTCGCGTGTGACGCGGTGGACATCGGACACGAGGCGAAGATTGGCCGCATCAGCGACGAGGCGATCTTCTATCTGATGAGCCGCGGCATCGACGAGGAGGAGGCGCGCGCGATGATTGTGCGCGGCTTCGTCGAGCCGATTGCAAAGGAACTGCCGCTCGAGTATGCGGTGGAGATGAATAATTTGGTCAATATCGAGTTGGAAGGAACAATGGGGTGATGGCAATGCAGGACGTATTCAGCCGTATCCCCATGCCGACATGGCGCTGGCTGGGGGTCAATGATCTCCCTGTGCCGGCAGGGCTTGCGGATACAAGAGATGAGATTCGGCTCTCTGCGGCGGCAGGAGAGCGCGTGCAGCATGTTGTGGAGCTGCGCGAAAACGGCGCGCAGGAGATCTATGTGGATGTTGCGGAGGGGGCAGAAGCCTCGCTCACGTACATCCAGTTTGCACCGACGGACGCACCTGCGGTGAGCCGCATTCATGCAAATGTGGCTCGCGGGGGGCTCTTCTCCTGCACGCTGGTCGAGGCGGGCGCGGCACATACGGCGTCGGAGCTGCGCGTGACGCTCGCGGGCGATGAGGCGCGTGCGGATGTCTGGGGGCTTTACTTCGGCGACGATGCACGCAAGATTGACCTCAACTACGTGATACGGCAGGAGGGGCGGCGCACGGATGCGAATATGCAGGTGCGCGGCGCACTCCTCGACCGCAGCGTCAAGACGTTCCGCGGGACGCTCGACTTCGTGCAGGGGGCGCGCGGCTCGGTCGGCAAGGAGGACGAGGAGGTCATGATCCTCTCGCCGCATGCGCGCAACCGCAGTGTGCCGCTCATGCTCTCGCACGAGGGCGATGTGGACGGACACCATGCGGTGAGCATCGGGCGGATGGATGAGGAGAAGCTCTTCTATCTGATGAGCAGGGGGCTTGACGATCGTGCGGCACAGCAGCTGGTCGTCGAGGCATCCTTTGAACCGGTGCTGGCGCGCATCGAGAGTGATGAGCTGCGCGCAGAGATCGGCAGCTACCTTGAGAGGAGACTTTTGGGTGGAGCGCAGGAATAACGAGTATTTGCAGGATTTCCCGATCCTGCAGACGAAGATGAACGGTCGTCCCATTGTCTATCTCGACAACGGTGCGACGACGCAGAAGCCGGAGGCGGTCATCAAGGCGGTCGCCGACTACTGCACCTACTGCAACGCGAATCCGCACCGTGGGGCATATGAGCTCTCGGTGAAGGCGACGGATATCTACGAGACGGCGCGCGTACGTACGCAGCATTTCATCGGGGCGGCACGGCCCGAGGAGATCATCTTTACAAAGAATGCGACGGAGGCGCTGAACCTCGTCGCGTACAGCTACGGGCGCGCGAATATCCGCGAGGGCGATGAGATTGTCATCACGATCTCGGAGCATCACAGCAATATTGTGCCGTGGCAGTTCGTTGCAAAGGCGCGCGGCGCGGTGCTGAAATACATCTATCTCGAGGAGGATGGGAACCTCTCGGCGGCAGACATTGCGTCCAAGATTACGGAAAAGACGAAGATCGTCGCCGTGACGCACGTCTCCAACGTGCTCGGCATGGTGAACGATGTGCGCGCGATTGCCAACCGCGCTCATGCGGTCGGGGCTGTCATCATCGTGGATGGCTCACAGAGTGTGCCGCATATCGCGGTGGACGTGCAGGCGATGGATGCGGACTTCTTCGCATTCTCGGGGCATAAGATGCTCTCTCCAATGGGGATCGGCGTGCTCTATGGCAAGTACGATATCCTTGACGCGATGCCGCCGTTCCTCTTCGGCGGGGATATGATCGAGTACGTCGGCGAGCAGGAGACGACCTATGCGGAGCTGCCCGCGAAGTTCGAGGCGGGGACACAGAATGTCAGCGGCGCCTCGGGGCTGATTGCGGCGATCGACTACCTTGAAAAGGTCGGGTTTGACCGCATTGAGACCATTGAGCGTGACCTTCTCGCCTATGCGCTGCCGAAGCTGCGTGAACTGCCGTTTGTGGAGCTTTACGGCTGTGACAGCACACGCGACAATAAGACGGGCATCATCACGTTCAATGTGAAGGACATTCATCCGCATGATGTGGCGTCGATCCTCGACAGCTACGGCGTTGCGATCCGCGCGGGGCACCACTGCGCACAGCCGCTGATGCGCTATCTCGGGCAGAACGCGACCTGCCGTGCGAGCTTCTATCTCTACAACACACATGAGGACATTGACCAGTTCGTTGAGGCTCTGAAAAAGGTACGGGGGGTGCTCGGCTATGGCGACTGAGGGAACGGCGCTCGGCGATCTCTATACGGAGGTCATCGGCGAGCACAGCCGCGCGCCCGAGAACAAGGGGGCGCTCGAGTCGGCGACCGTGCGCGAGCGCGGGCACAATCCGAGCTGCGGCGATGAGATCACACTCGAGCTCGAGATCGCGGACGGTGTCATCAAAGACGGCGCCTTTACGGGCGTTGGCTGCGCGATCTCGCAGGCGAGCACGGACATCATGATCGACCTCATGCGCGGCAAGACGGTCGAGGAGGCGCACCGTCTTGCGCAGCTCTTCACCGCAATGATCAAGCGCGAGGTCACGGATGACGACGTGCTCGAGGAACTGGATGAGGCGGTCGCGCTCAAGAATATCTCGAATATGCCGGCGCGCGTGAAATGCGCGGTGCTGGCGTGGCACACGCTCGAAGATGTACTGAAAACAGGACAGATGTCATAAGATGGGGACTGCTGTGGGAGGATTTTACCTCGCATGGCAGTCCCTTTGGCATTTTTCATCGCGTCACTACTAGCTTTTTTTGTCACGCCCATGTATAATAAGCAAGTATTGCACAATTAGAATAACAGAAAAGGTGGGAATTCGATGCGGATGACAACGGCAATGAAAGCCATCGCTCTCGGCATTGCGGTGCTCGGCCTCGGCGTGACGGCGGGCTGCGGCGGCGATCAGCAGGCAAGTGGTGAGAAGTCGTATAAGATCGGCATTGTCCAGCTGGTCGAGCACAATGCTCTCGATGCGGCGAATCGTGGGTTCGTGGATGGACTCAAGGCGCGCGGCTACGAGGAGGGCAAGAATCTCACGATTGACCGTCAGAATGCACAGGCGGATCAGTCGAATCTCCAGAATATCGCCCAGCGCTTTGTCAGCGACAAGGTGGATCTCATCTGCGCGATTGCGACCCCTGCGGCGCAGTCTGTTGCAAATGCGACGAAGGACATCCCCATTGTCGGCACGGCGATCACGGACTATGTGAACGCAAAGCTTGCGCAGACGAATGAGAAGCCGGGCGCGAACATCACGGGGACGAGCGATCTCAACCCAATCAAGGAACAGATCGATCTACTCATCAAGCTCTATCCGAATGCGAAGACAATCGGCACGATCTACTCCTCGAGTGAGGTCAACTCCGAGATCCAGATCAAGGCGATGACGGAGTACGCCACATCGAAGGGACTCAAAGTGCGTGCGGCGACGGTCTCGACCGTCAACGACATCCCACAGGCGGCACAGAGTCTTGTCAATGATGTGGATGTGTTCTATGAGCCGACGGACAATGTCATTTCCTCCTCCATCCCGACGCTTGTCGGTGTGACGGATGCGGCGGGCAAGGCGGTCATCTGCGCCGAGCCATTCATGGTGACGGGCGGCTGTCTCGCGACCTATGGCATCGACTACTACAAGCTCGGCGTTCAGACGGGCGATA
>NZ_KB290930.1:114852-174391 GCF_000318175.2 Selenomonas sp. oral taxon 138 str. F0429
ACTACAAGCTCGGCGTTCAGACGGGCGATATGGCGGCGGACATCCTCGAGGGGAAGAAGAAGCCTGCCGATATGCCGATCCAGACGGCACGCGACCTCACGCTCGTCATCAGCAAGGGCAATGCGGCGAAGCTGGGGCTGACGATTCCGGAGGATGTGGTGAAGGACGCCACGCTGGTGGACTGATAAAATAGTAAAGGTGGGGATACGATGCGGATGAAAAAACTCGCAAAATGTATTGCGCTTGGCATCGCCGCCCTTGGGATTCTGGCGTCGGCAGGCTGCGGACAGCAGGACGCGAAGGGCGAAAAGACATATAAAGTGGGCATTGTTCAGCTCGTGGAGCACAGCGCACTCGACGATGCGAACCGTGGGTTCGTGGACGGGCTCAAGGCGCGCGGCTACGAGGAGGGCAAGAATCTCACGATTGACCGCCAGAATGCACAGGCGGATCAGTCGAACCTCCAGAACATTGTACAGCGCTTTATCAGTGACAAGGTGGATCTGATCTGCGCGATTGCGACCCCTGCGGTGCAGTCGGCGGCGAATGCGACGAAGGATATTCCCATTGTCGGCACTGCCGTGACGGATTATGTGAGCGCAAAGGTGGTGAAGTCGAACGAGGCGCCGGGCGGCAACGTCACGGGAACGAGTGATCTCACACCGATTGCCGATCAGATTGATCTCCTGATGAAGCTCTATCCGAATGCAAAGACGATCGGCACGATCTACTCGTCGAGCGAGATCAACTCCGAGATTCAGGTCAAGGCGATGACCGAATACGCCCAGTCCAAGGGGCTGAATGTGCGTGT
Organism: Selenomonas sp. oral taxon 138 str. F0429; assembly: GCF_000318175.2. Classification (NCBI taxonomy): domain Bacteria; kingdom Bacillati; phylum Bacillota; class Negativicutes; order Selenomonadales; family Selenomonadaceae; genus Selenomonas; species Selenomonas sp. oral taxon 138. Next base: position 115,664 of record NZ_KB290930.1, read on the forward strand.
TGCAACGATCTCGACGGTCAACGACATCCAGCAGGCGGCACAGAGCATTGTCGACGAGGTGGATGTGTTCTATGAGCCGACGGACAATGTAATTGCCTCGGCAATGCCGACGCTCACGAGTGTCACTGATCCCGCAGGAAAAGGTGTGATTTGCGCCTTTGCCGGTGGGGTTACCGCCGGCGGCCTTGCAACCAAGGGGATTGACTACTACAAGCTCGGCGTTCAGACGGGCGATATGGCTGCTGATATTCTCGAGGGCAAGGCGAAGCCGGCAGATATGAAGATCGAGACGGCGCGCGATCTCACGGTGGTTATCAACAAGAAGAATGCGGAGAAGATCGGTCTCACGATTCCGGCAGATGTGCTGAATGGTGCGACGATTGTGCCGTAAGGATGAAACATCGGGCATGGGGCGCCCCTATCGGCTCGCTGTGCTCACTACTTCTACGCGTTCCGCGCACAGGCTCCGCCCTGCTGGTGGGAGCTAAAAATCACTGTGTTCTGCCTTTCAAGCGATCGTAGACACAAAGACGGGGGTTGCATGAAATCTGCATCAGGTTCATGCAACAACCTTTTTTTTCGGACTTATAGGGAGTGACGTTATGGATCTCGTCATTGCGACGGCGGCGCAGGGTGTCCTCTGGGGACTCTATGCACTCGGCGTCTATCTGACTTATCGCGTATTGGATATTGCCGATCTGACGGTCGAGGGCAGCTTCCCGCTGGGCGCTGCCGTCGCCGCGTCTATGCTCGTGGCGGGCTATACGCCGCTGACAGCAATTTTCGCCGCCTGTGCGGCGGGGTGTATCTCGGGCGTTGTCACGGGCTTTTTCTGCACGAAGCTCAAGATCCCCGCATTGCTTGCAGGTATCTTGACGATGATCGGGCTGTACTCCATCAATCTGCGCGTCATGGGCAAGGCGAATCTCCCGCTCCTGCAGCAGGAAACGCTGTTCACTGAGTGGAATATCTGGGGGCTGGATGCGGCGACGAATATCCTCCTCATCGGTACGGTTGTCGTTGTGCTTGCCATTCTCCTCACGTATTGGTTCTTTGGCACGGAGCTCGGAACCGCTATCCGTGCGACGGGTGCGAACCCGCATATGATCCGTGCAAACGGCGTCAATACGGATGTGATGATCGTTCTGGGACTTCTCCTGTCGAACGGCATGGTTGCCATCTGCGGCGCGCTTGTGGCGCAGAGCAACGGCTTTGCGGATGTCGGCATGGGCACGGGCACGATTGTCATCGGTCTCGCGTCGGTTATCATCGGCGAGGTGCTGTTCGGCACGCGCAGCTTCAAGAACTGGTTGATCTCTGTCGTGCTCGGCTCGGTCGTCTATCGCGCAGTCATTGCAATCGTTCTGCAGCTCGGCATGCCGCCGAATGATCTTAAGCTCTTTACGGCAATTCTCGTGGCAATCGCGCTCTCGCTGCCTCTCATCCAGTCGAAATACCACGCGATGAAGAAGGGGGCAGAGTAATGCTGCGCATTGAGGATATCAAAAAGACGTTCAATCCGGGGACGATTACGGAGAAAAAGGCGCTCTCGGGCATCACGCTCCACCTGCAGCCCGGCGATTTCGTTACGGTGATCGGCGGCAACGGTGCGGGCAAGTCGACGCTGATGAATGCGATCGCGGGCGCAATCTCCGTGGACACGGGGAAGATCTCCATCGCGGGCGAGGACATTACGAAGTGGCCGGAGCACCGCCGTGCGAAGTTCATCGGGCGTGTCTTCCAAGATCCGATGATGGGGACGGCGGCGCGCATGATGATCGAGGAGAACCTCGCCATTGCCGCGCGGCGCGGGCAGACGCCGACGCTGCGCTGGGGCTCGACGAGCGAGATGCGCGATGTGTTCCGCGAGAAGCTGGCGCGGCTCAAGCTCGGTCTTGAGAATCGCCTCTCCTCGCGTGTGGGGCTGCTCTCGGGCGGACAGCGTCAGGCGCTGACGCTGCTCATGGCAACGCTTGTGAAGCCGAATCTGCTGCTCCTCGATGAGCATACGGCTGCGCTCGATCCCAAGACGGCGGCGAAGGTGCTTGAGCTGACACAGCAGATTGTTGCGGAGGATCAGCTCACGACGCTCATGATTACGCATAATATGAAGGATGCGCTGCGCTACGGCAACCGCCTCATCATGCTGCATGAGGGGCGCATTCTCTTCGATGTACCGCAGGAGAAGAAGGAGGGGCTCACGACGCGTGACCTCCTGTCGATGTTCGAGCAGGCGGCGGGCAGCGAGCTCGCTAATGATAGTCTACTCCTAAGCTAACAAAGTTCTAACGTCCTTCACAAGACGCTCTAAAGCCATTTCGTTATATTATCCATGAAAGCAAGAGATATTAAGAATGCAGATATGCTTTCATACTCTCTGACTTTCGGTGCGTATTCTGCGGCCTTCCCTTCCGCGGAATTCACATACATTCCCTACATTTCTTTCTCTCTATCGAAAATATGCCTCCTGCTGCCCGGCGGGAGGCATATTTTCTTGCTATTTTTGGGATTCGTAGTAAAATAGGGGGAGTAAATCGAACAGACGGACGGGGGTGTGTGATGGCTGGAAAGGGCAAGTTGGGCTCGGTGCAGCGTGCACTCAGAATGATCTACCGCGATGAACGCATCCCGCCTCCGCCCGAAGGGCAGCGACCGCAGCCCGTACCGAAGCTGATAGGCGCGATGCGTTCTCTGGTGACGACCTCACGTGATTACTGGCAGTCGCGTGCAGAGCTGTTTCTAAAGCAGGCGCGCCTGATGGCGGACTACGAGGACGACTATGCCTATTACGGCGTCGTCAATCAGTACTTTCCGACCTATGACTCGCTCTCGGATGCGGAGCTGCGCGGTTACTTTACGTGGCGGACGGCGGTGCGGCGCGGGCAGATCGAAAAGCGGGGGATGTCCTACGCATCCCTCTATGTCTATGAGCTGCTGCATCTCATCGGCTGTGCGGACGCGCAGGATGCCTATGAGATGCTGCATGATTTCTGTGAGGCATATTGTGAGCTCGATCCGCAGATCGGGCGCTATATAGCGGAGTGGGAGAATGAGTTCATCATCTATTACGGGCTGAATCCCGATCTTATCATCGTGCGCGGAAACGGTGCGTGTCGGCAGCAAGACGATGCGGTACTCACGATGCTTCATCGTTCGGAGCACACCGCAGAGGAGGTTATGGCTGCTGTCTGCGTGCTCTCGTCCTATCGTCTCGAGCGTTCGAAGCTCTATCGCGCCCATACAGATGATGTGAATGTCCTCGCACTCCGTGTATTGGATCGCGTGGCAGAATACTACCGAAAGCATCGGCAGGTCAGTGCGTTTGCCGACCTGATTGCCGTGCCGCAGACAATTCCCGTGCGGCTCTTTGCGTCCGCCGTATTTCAGCCGTCCGGTACGGAGCAGGATCGCGTCTATCAGATGCATCCGCTGCGCCGTTATGAATGCACGGGCGGCTATTGGACACTGCACTCCTACGAGCGTGCAGACGGCGCGGCGCAGCGCCTGGGTGCGCTTCTGCGCGGGCTGGATGCCGCTCTGCGTGCGCACTATGGAATCGCTGAGATTCAGCCGCCCAAGCTGAAGCAGTGGCAGGCGAAGATCATCCGTGAGGAGATTGACGCCTTTGTTGCGGAGCGGCGGGCGGCGGAGGCGCGGCGTGTGCATCTGGACTTTTCGCAGCTGGCGCGCATTCGTGCGGATGCGGATGTAACGCAGGAGCGCCTCGTTGTGGAGGAGGAAGAGCTGTCCATGCCTTTGCTTTCTCCGTCACAGGGGAAAGCCGCTGCGCTTCCGGAGATTTTGCCTCCTGCGGCAGAGGCGGTTGCTGCACCGCCCGAGATGTTGTCCGCAGCGGACGGGGCGGCAGAACTGACGGCATCCGAGCTGCATCTCCTGCGTGCTCTCCTGACAGATGGTGATCTCGCATGGGTGCGTGCGGAGGGGCTGATGCTCTCTGTGCTGGTCGACGGGCTGAACGAAAAACTGTACGAGGACTTTGCGGACACGGTGATCGAGGGCGATCCGCCCACCGTTGTCCCTGACTATCTGGATGAATTGACAGCGAGGTACCTGCATGGCAGCGAATGAGTCGAAGAAAATCCCGCGCCGCATTGCGCAGACGCTCATTAATGCGCTCAAGGGCGGCGTCGTGCCGCGCATTGGGCTCCCATATATCACGGTCGGACGGCGCAGCGAGATCGAGGCCCTGCTCTCCGATGTGGAGATGATCGAGGGCGGCGGGGCGTCCTTTCGCTTCATCGTCGGGCGATACGGCAGCGGCAAGAGCTTTCTCTTGCAGACAATCCGCAGCTATGTTATGGCGAAGAATTTCGTTGTGGTGGACGCCGATCTCTCGCCGGAGCGCCGCTTGCAGGGGGCGCGCGGGCAGGGGCTGGCGACGTATCGCGAACTGATTCGCAACATGGCGACCAAGACGACGGCCGAGGGCGGTGCTCTCACGCTCATCCTCGATCGGTGGATCAGCCGCGTGCAGCAGGAAGTTGCGGCGGAGGATGGAATCACAGCGGATAATCCACTTTTTTCAGCGGCGGTGGATCGTCGGATTGCCTCCATCATCTACGGGCTGAACGATCTCGTGCACGGCTTTGATTTTACGCGGCTTCTGACACTCTACTATCATGCCTATCGGGACGGCGACGATGATATGCGCGCACGCGTCGCACGCTGGTTTCGCGGGGAGTATACGACAAAGACCGAGGCGCGGCACGAGCTCGGCGTGAACATCATCATCACGGACGACGACTGGTACGAGTATCTGAAACTCTTTGCCGCGTTTCTGCGGCAGGCGGGCTATGCGGGGATGCTAATTCTGATTGACGAGCTCGTGAACATCTACAAGATTCCGCACGCCGTCACGCGCCAGTACAACTATGAAAAGATTCTCACGATGTATAACGATGCAATGCAGGGGCGCGCGCAGTACCTCGGCATGATTCTCTGCGGCACGCCCGCGTGTATGGAGGACACGCGGCGTGGGGTATACAGCTATGAGGCGCTGCGCTCGCGACTTGCGGAGGGACGGTTTGCGGGGGAGCACCGCGATCTGCTCTCGCCCGTGATACGGCTTGCGCCGCTCACGCATGAGGAGATGCTCGTGCTCATCGAAAAGCTCGCTGCCATCCATGCGGGGCTCTACGAGTACGAGCAGATTGTCACACAGGACGATCTTGCGGACTTCATCCGCATCGAGTTTGGACGCATTGGGGCGGACACGCATATCACGCCGCGTGAGGTGATTCGTGACTTCATTCAGGTGCTCGACATCATCTATCAGAATCCCGCGCTGAAACTCGCCGATCTCCTCGGCTCGGACGATTTTGCCTACGCTGCGAACGAGGTGGAGGGCGCGGAGATCAGCGCGCAGTTTGCGGAGTTCGAACTATGAGCGTATTTGAGCGCTATGCGCCCTTCGTGCGGGACTATATCTATGAGCAGGAGTGGCAGAATCTGCGCGGCATCCAGATTGCGGCGGCAGAGGCGATCTTTCACACGGACGACCATGTCCTCCTGACGGCATCCACCGCCTCCGGCAAGACGGAGGCGGCATTTTTTCCGATCATTACGCTCTTTCACGAGGAGCCGCCGACCTCCGTCGGCTGTATCTACATCGGCCCGCTCAAGGCACTGATTAACGATCAGTTCGAGCGCCTGACGGAGCTGTGCCATAGGGCGGATATTCCCGTCTGGCATTGGCATGGTGATGTGGGGCAGACGCATAAGGCGCGGCTGATGAAGCGTCCGTCGGGCATCCTGCAGATCACGCCGGAATCGCTCGAGGCGCTGCTTCTGCACCGTCATGCGGCGATACCGAAGCTCTTCGGTGACCTGCGCTTCGTTGTGATCGACGAGGTGCACTCCCTCCTGCGCGGCGATCGTGGCGGGCAGACGCTCTGTCTGATCGAGCGGCTCTCGCGCATCGCAGGCGTCACGCCACGCCGCATCGGTCTCTCGGCGACGATCGGCGATGCCAAGCGTGTGGGGGATTTCCTCGCGGCGGGTACGGGGCGGCAGACGTTTGTGCCGCAGATCGAGGCAAAGGGGAGCAAGTGGCGGCTCTCCCTCGAGCATTTCTACGTGCGAGACACACAGGCGGGGGACGGGCGCGATGACATCAGCGTGCAGCCCGTGCTGGATGCGCCGACCGATACGCCGCCCGAGCATGCCGATCCCGGGCTCGGCTATATCTTTGCCCATACGTGCGGGAAGAAATGTCTCGTCTTTGTCAACTCGCGCGAGGAGTGCGAGGCGGTGACGACAACGCTGCGCTCCTACTGTGAGCGTCAGCACGAGCCGGATCGCTTCCTCATCCACCACGGCAATCTCTCCGCCGCGTTTCGTGAGACGGCAGAGGCGCGCATGAAGGACGAGGACAGCCTCTACACAACGTGCACAACGGCGACGCTCGAGCTCGGCATTGACATCGGCAGGCTCGAGCGCGCCTTTCAGATCGATGCGCCGTGGACGGTCTCCTCGTTTCTGCAGCGCATGGGGCGGACGGGGCGGCGTGGACAGCCACAGGAGATGCACTTCGTCGTGCGCGAGGATGCGCCCGAGGCGCGCGCACTTCTGCCCGCAACGATCCCGTGGAAACTCCTGCAGGGGATTGCCCTCATCCAGCTCTATCTTGAGGAGCGCTGGGTGGAGCCGCCGCGTCTTGACCGTCTGCCGTTCAGCCTGCTCTATCATCAGACGATGAGCGTTGCCGCGTCCTGCGGGGAACTCGCGCCGCGCGCACTCGCGGATCGCGTGCTGTCACTGCACGTCTTTCATCGCATTACGCAGGAGGACTATCGCACACTCCTGCGTCATCTCGTGCAGCAGGAGCATCTGCAGATGACGGAGCGCGGCGGGCTGATCGTCGGACTTGCGGGGGAACGCATCGTGCAGTCCTTCCGATTCTACGGTGTCTTTCAGGAGAACGAGGAGTACACCGTGCGGAGTGAGTCGCAGGAGATCGGCACGATTGTTACGCCGCCGCCCGTCGGGGAGAAGATCGCGATTGCGGGGCACGTCTGGCGCGTACTGGAGGTCGACCGCAAGCGCCATCTCATCTACTGCGAGTTGGTCAAGGGGAATGTGCCCGCCTATTTCGGCGAGTGTCCCGGAGACATCCATACGCATATCCTGCATCGGATGCGTCAGGTACTCCGTGAGGAGCTGCTGCCGCCGTATCTCATGAAGAACGCCGTAGCACGCCTCACACAGGCGCGCAGTACGGCGCGTCACTCGCGTGCGGCGGAGGCTGTGCTCATTCCGCTGGGCGGGGAGATGTACGCGCTCCTACCGTGGCTCGGCAGTTATGCTTTTCTCGCGCTCGAGCGCTTCCTGCGCATCCGCTGCGGCGCGCGGATTGGCCTGCGCGGCTTCGAGTCCATGCGCCCGTACTTCATGCAGTTCACGATGAAAGCATCACCTGCGGAGTTCTTTGCTGTGCTTGCGGAGGAGGCAGCGCAGGAATTTGATCCGATGGAGCTGCTCTATCCCGATGAAGTACCGATTTTTGACAAGTACGATGAATTCCTCCCGACGGAGCTCGTGCGGCGCGGCTTTGCGCACGGCGTTCTGGATGTGAAGGGGATGCGGGAGACGGTGCTCTCATGGGCGTATGCACGGATTGACAGCCCCGCGCCGTCGTGATAGAATACGTTAGCTGAGTTTTCTCACAGGCGGATGTGGCGGAACTGGCAGACGCGCTGGACTTAGGATCCAGTGCCGCAAGGCGTATGGGTTCGACCCCCTTCATCCGCACCATCTTGGAATTTTTCTGCACCAATCTGGACGTTAGTGCATATAGATCATCCGACTGTTTTGCAGTCGGCTTTTTTTCTATCGAGGAGCGTGAAGATCATGTCGATTCTTGCCGCCTATGCCGTGCCGCATCCGCCGCTCATCATTCCCGCCATCGGTGCGGGACGCGAGCAGGAGATCGCTGCGACTGTCCGCGCATATCATGAGGCGATGCGTGCGGCTGCGGAGCTGCGCCCCGATACCGTCGTCATCATCAGCCCGCATGCGACGGCATACGATGATTTCTTCCACATCTCGCCGGGCGAGGCGGCAGAAGGGGATTTTGCCGCGTTTGGACATCCAGAGATCACGGTCGGCATTGAATACGATACAGACTTTGTACATGCGCTCTCTCAGGCGGCGGGGGAGCGTGATGTTCCTGCGGGTACGCTTGGGGAAAAGAATCCGGCGCTCGATCACGGGACGATGATCCCGCTCTTCTTCCTGAGCGAGTACCTTGGCGATGCACCAACCAAATTCGTCCGCATCGGCGTGTCGGGGCTGCCCGCCCAGACGCACGCCATGCTCGGACAGGCGATTGCTGCGGCGGCGGAGCAGCTCGGGCGGCGGACGATCTGCATTGCGAGCGGTGATCTCTCGCACCGCCTCAAGGAGGACGGGCCGTACGGCATTGCGCCCGAGGGCGCAGAGTTTGATGCACTCTGCACGGCGTTTATGAAGGCGGGGGACTTCCTCTCACTCTTGCAGATTCCCGGAAGCTTTGCCGAGACGGCGGGACACTGTGGGCTGAACGGGCTGTGGGTACTCGCGGGCGCACTTGACCGCGCGGTGCTTACGAGCAGACTGCACAGCTATGAAGGGCCGTTCGGCGTGGGTTATGCCGTCGCCTCGTTCACGGTGACGGGGCGGGATGAGCGCCGAGACTATGCAGATCAGCTCGTGCAGACAGAGGATGCGGCGATTGCAGAGCTGCGCGCACGCGAGGACGCATATGTGCGGCTCGCACGGACGAGCATCGAGCACTATGTACGGGAGCATAGGTATGTGCCGCTGCCTGAGGGACTGCCGTCAGAGCTTCTGGAGCAACGCGCGGGGGCATTTGTCTCCATCAAGAAATATGGCAAGCTGCGCGGCTGTATTGGGACGTTTGTGCCCGCACAGCAGACTCTTGCCGAGGAGATCCTCTACAATGCCGTCTCGGCGGCGGTGCATGACGGGCGTTTCGAGCCGATTGAGGAGGACGAGTTGAATCGCCTCGTTTACTCTGTCGATGTCCTGAGTGAACCAGAGCCGATCTCCTCAGCAGCAGAGCTTGATCCGAAGCGTTACGGCGTCATCGTCAAGAGCATTGCGGACAATCGGCGCGGGCTTCTGCTGCCCGATCTCGCGGGCATTGATACGGCAGAGGAGCAGCTCGCCGTTGCACGTGAGAAGGCGCGTATTCATCCGAAGGAGGAGGTTGCGCTCGCGCGCTTTACGGTTGTTCGGCATCGATAGGGAAAAGGAGTATTATATTTATGGGAGAGAATCCGTCGTTTTCCTTTTGGAATGCGCAGTGGCAGGAGAAGTTTTGCGAACGCGTGCGGCATATCCGTGCAAATCCGCAGGTGGACTATTGGGACAAGCGTGCACGAGACTTCTCTGCGATGCGCAAGAGCAATGGGTACGATTACGGCAGGAAGGTCTATGGAGCGCTGCGCTCTGTCTTGGATACAGATTCCTCGATGCTGGATATTGGCGCAGGCCCCGGTTCTTTTGTCATCCCGTTTGCGGAGCATATCAAATTCGTCACAGCGGTCGAGCCGTCGCATAAGATGGGGAATCTCCTGCGGGAGAATGCCGCAGAGGCGGGCATCGACAACTATGCGCTCATCGAAGAAATCATGCAGGATCTTCCAATCGGCGGCGAACTTGATTCTGCATTTGATCTTGTGACGGTGTCGCTCGTCTTTTGGATGTATGAGGATGTTTGGCCGCTGATTTCGCAGATGGAGGCCTATTCGAGCAAATACTGCGCGATCATTGCGGAGATTCCGGATCATAAAAATCCGAGGTCGGCGAGCTGCTGCGATGTCGAGGAGTTCCAGATTCTCTACAATATGTTGATTTCGCAGGGACGTTTTGCCAACGTCAGTGTGGTTGACTATCGCTGCGAGCGCTCCGTGGAGGACGAGCTGCAATATCGAAAGCTCGCATACGAGCAATATGCGGGTGACCTTACTCCGGCTGCACAGGAAAAGCTCCGCAGGGAGGTTCTCGCCGAGGCGCGGGATGGTCTGTGTACGGTCGCAACGCGATCTGCTGTCATCTGGTGGGATCGGAGAGATATTGTTTCGTAGTCCTATGTCTTCTGACAGAAAACGCCCCCTTGCAGACTACTAGCCTGTAAGGGGGCGCTTGTATTTGACGCGTGTGCTGTATGTTTTTACTGTGCCGCAGCCGTCTCGCCGATCGAGGCGTTCAGCTCATCGATGAGGGCGTCGATGTCGATGCCGTGTGCCATTGCACCCTGCTCGATGTTCTCGAAGTGCGCCGCCGCGCAGCCGAGGCAGCCCATGCCCGCATTCATCAGAATCTCAACGGTGTCGGGATACGTCTGCACGATCTCGATGATGCTCATATCCTTTGTAATCGCCATGATAGACCTCCTATATCGTAAAAGGAAATTGACTGTAAAGGGGAATCCCCCGATTGGCTAAATTATAACACAAGATTTCAAAAAGGGAAGTATCATTTGCAACATTTGCAGGTATGTTCATAAGAGAAAATGTTTCTGTGGAGCGTGGAATACGTGCACTGATTGACCTTGCTCTATTTTTCTGTTATAACTTAAGGAATCGCTGATAAAATAGACCCTCAGATTGGCGTAGATTTTTTCGCCCGATTGAGGAGGCAAACCGGACGCATAGCAAAAGCTATGTGGAGGATTTGCCGACAAAAATCGGGCAAAAAAGATGCGTTAAGATGGCGGTGGCTGAATTTATCAGTACTTCCTTAATACCGTATTTGTCATTTTCTTGTATGAAGGATACTGCCAAAAATTGTACCGCGAAAAACTGGATTTGACAAGACACTGTACGAAGCCCCTGCCTCCACCTCATAAACAAGGCAGGATACGTACAATCGATGTTGAATAATTAGTGTATCCTACAATCTTTCCACAATCAAAAATGAAAGAGAGAATGCGATGCCTGCACAAAAGACAGTTCTCAAACAAAAAGAAGTACCGCCAACGAAGCCGCTTGCAGGGTGGAAAAAGCTGCTGCTCGCCCTGTTCGGCAGTTATCTCGCGGCAAAGTTCTTCGGCATCCTCCTGCCCAATGTCAGCGCCGCGGGGCTGTCCTCTCATGCGGACAAGGACAATCAGGCATTCCCCTCAAACAATACCACAGATGAGTATTCGGATGATACGTGGGACTATCCTGCTGAAGACAGATATGAGGACGAATACATCTATGAGAAAGATGAGCCTGTAGACGACCCGCTCTATGACGATTGGGATGATTGGAATGAGGGCTATGATGACGATCATTTCAGATGAATCGGCTTATTTAAGGAAGCACTGATAAATTCAGCGTCGCCATCTTAGCGCATCTTTTTTGCCCGCACTTCGTCGGCAAATCCTCCACATAGCTTTTGCTATGCGTCCGGTTTACCTCCTAATTCGGACGAAAAAATCTACGCCAATCTGACGGACTTCATTTTATCAGCGATTCCTTAATATGATAGCATAAACCTCGATAATACTATTGGATAGACTTGTATTCCACGGATTGGAGCTGGTGAAATGGGCACAATGCAGATTTCGAGCAAGCCGCCGTTCCTGCACGGCGAGAATGCGGCGAGCAAAGCACAGAACGGAAAGCCAAGTACAGTGGCGCAGGTGCTGAACCATGCGGTCGAGGTCTATATCAGCGCAAAGGGGAAGTCCCTGAGCGAGAGCGCCGAGATGGAGGAGGATCTGACGCCTGCCGAGGCGGCGCTTGCGGCGAATGATAAGGAGCTCGCCGACAAAAAGGCAAAGAAAGCACAGGCGGCGGAAATCGAGCAGCGCATTCAGACAGATACAAGCCTCACGGACGAGGACAAGGCAAAGCTGCAAAAGTGCGCAGATGAGTTGAAGCGCGCGGGCATGACGGACGAGGACAAGCTGAGCGAGCTGCACGGCAAGGTGGAGAAACTCGACAAGCTTGTGACAGATGGTGTTGTCACTGGCGAAGACATCCGAGAAATCGAAGGACAGCGCAGTCTGTACCAGTCGCAGATTGGTCGTCTGGAATCCGAGATGAAGGCGAAAGAGCACCACAATATGAAGCTGCGCGGTCAGGCGATCCAGGAACGGGCTGATCGTGATGCAGAGATCACAAAGGCGCAGGAGAAGGAGCGAGCAGAACTCGAGGCATTGCAGCCAGGTTCTCTGTCCGCACTCGCCGCGCTGAGGGAATACCAAAAGACCGCCGCTGGAAAGAAGAATGCGGATCGGAGTATGGTCGTCGTTCCAACGAATAAGAATGCGGCGGATGCATAGGAATTTTTGACATGAAAACGAGGTTGTTGCACAAAAGCGACAACCTCGTTTTCATATGTATTCAGATCAGTGCTGCTGGCTCATACTCCTCGGGGAGGACGCGGCGGAGGAAGCGGCGCGTACGCTCCTCGCGCGGCGCGGTAAAGATCTCGTGCGCGCTTCCCTCCTCGACGATGACGCCGTCTGACATGAATATGACGTGCGTCCCGACCTCCTGCGCGAACTTCATCTCATGGGTTACGACGATCATCGTCGTCCCCTCCTCGGCGAGTGTCTTCATGACCTGTAAGACCTCGCCCACAAGCTCGGGATCGAGCGCGGACGTCGGCTCATCAAAGAGGATGACATCAGGCTTTGCGGCAATCGCGCGCGCGATGCCGACGCGCTGCTGCTGACCGCCCGAGAGCTGCGACGGGTAGTAGTCCGCGCGGCTCTCCATGCCGACCTTGCGCAGTGCTTCCATCGCGATCTCATGCGCCTCGCTCTTCGGAATCCCGCGCCCAACGGTCAGCCCGAGGGTGATATTTTCGAGTGCGGTCTTATTCGCAAAGAGGTTGTAGTTCTGAAAGACAAATGCCGTCTTCTTCCGCACATCTGCAATCTCGCGATCCGACGCCTCCGCGAGCGATACCTGCATCCCGTGAAAGTCCATCGTCCCGCCGTCGGCGCGCTCGAGGAAATTGAGGCAGCGCAGGAAGGTGGTTTTGCCCGAGCCGCTGGGACCGAGAATGACGACGACATCCCCCTTTTCGACGCTGAGGCTGACGTCCTTTAGCACCTCGGTTTCTCCGAAATTCTTACGCACATTCTGAACGTGCAGCAGCATATGCACCCCTCCTTAATTCTGACCACGGAATGCCCCAACGCGCCGTTCCGCCGCCGCGAACAGCAGCTGAACGATGGTGCAGAGCACGAGATAGACGATGAAGACATCGAGATATGCCTCGATGTAGTTGTAGCCATAGGACGCGGCGATCTTGCCGACCGCCATGATGTCCTTGACCGTCATGAGGAACGCGAGTGACGTACCCTTGATAAGGTTGACCGTGATGTTCGCAATGCTCGGCAGCGCCACGACGAGCGCCTGCGGGAGGATGACGTGCAGATAGGTCTGAAACGCCGTCAGCCCGCCCGCGAGTCCCGCCTCAAGCTGTCCCTTCGGAATTGCGAGCAGCGCCGCACGGAACGCCTCCGTGAGGAGGGCAATCGTGTTGATGGTAAAGATAAAGACGGCGTAGTAGAATGGATCGACCGCCTCGAATACATTGATGTCCAGTCCCAGATCGCGAACGATCTCGTTCACAATGCTCGGCAGAAGACTGTAAAGCAGGAGTATCTGCAAAATGAGCGGCGTGCCGCGCACAAAGGAGACATAGCCGCGCACGAGCCGCCCGCCCAAGCGCGCCCCGCGCACGCGCAGGACAGCGAAGTAGAAGGCGACGGGTGCCGCGAGGAGAAGCGAGAGCGCCGTCAGAGAGAGAGTCACACCCGCGCCCTGCCAGACGAGCAGGAAGGTTTCCTGCATGAAGTCAAGATCCAGCTCCAACTGCGTCCCCTCCTCCCATTTCCTGCCCCTTCGCTACGGCGGAGAGGCTCGTCCCTACATCCAGCCGCTTCTCGATCCAGCCAAAGATCTGCTCGAGCACGAGGACGAGCACCCAGTAGATCAGCATGGCGGCGAGATAGACCTCAATGCCGTACGCCCCGAAGTTCTGTGCGATGATGAGATTGCCCTTGCCGATGAGGTCGATCAGCCCGATGGTATAGGCGAGCGAGCCCTCCTTCAGCAGGTTGATGGTCGCATTGCCGAAGTTTGGCAGGGCGACAATCGCCGCCTGAGGCAGCATGACGTGACGGAACGCCTGGAACGGCGTCAGTCCCGCGCTCACCGCCGCCTCGTACTGTCCGCGCGGCACTGCCTTATATGCCGCACGGAACACCTCCGAGATGTACGCGCCAAAGAGCAGGGTGAACGTGATGATCGCAAAGACGGCACGGTGCAGCCCGTTCATATCGTAGTCAAATACGGCAAATGCGAGTTTCGGCAGACCGTAGAACACGATGAAGAGCAGGACGATGGACGGCGTGCAGCGCATGACGTAGACATAGCTGACTGCCGCCCATCGCAGGGGTGCGGTGCCGCTGAGATTCGCCCATGCGAGCGCGCCGCCGAGCAGCGAGCCAAGTGCGATGCTGATGAAGCCCACGAGAAGGGTTACATCGAGATATGTGAGGAGCTGCGGCAAAACCTGCCCAATCATCCCTATGTCAAATGCCCGTGTTTCCATCCCGTGTGCCCCCTCTCATTAGTTTAGATATGCAGACAGACTCTCCCCGAAATATTTCTGCTCGAGCTCTGCAATCTTTCCCTCGGCGCGCAGCTCCTCGATCGCCTTGTCATACTCGTCCGCAAAGGCCTGTTCCTTCTTGTTGAAGATCGGATAGGTCGGAATCCCCTTGTAGCGGATGTAGGTCAGTTTGTCGCTGAATGCGTGGTAGGGGGCATCCTCCTTCTCGATGTTGTTCTTGTAGCTCAGTTCGACCTCGAGGTAGCCGTCATAACGCCCCTCCATGACCCAGCTGTATGCGTCCGCATTCTGGAAGGACTCGGACGAGGTCAGCTTGATCTCATTGCCGGGGTTCTCCTTGTTGTATGTGTCAATGACCATATAGCGTGCGTCCTGCGGCGCGATCGGCACGAGCTTGCCGCTGAACTTCGCAAAGGACGGGAGATCCACAATCTCATTCGCCGTGTCCTTGCGGATCGCAAGACCGATCACGCTTGCACCGATATTGTTCTGCGGGAAGACATACTTCTTCTTGCGCGCGTCCGTAATCCAGATACCCTTCGTGCCGACCGTGTACTTGCCCGACTCTACGCCGATCAGGAGATCGTCATCCGAGGTTGGCACGAATTTGAACTCGTACTGTGGCAGCTTCTTCGCTACTTCCTTCATCACAGCGACCTCGAAGCCGTCCGACTCACCTTGCTCATTCACATAGTCATAGGGGACATAGTAATTCGTATGCGCGACCGTGATCGTCTTCTTGCCATCTGCGGACTTTGCGCCGTCCGCGCTGTCCTTGCTGCAGCCCGCGAGCCCTACGGCAAGTGCCGCTGCGAGGAGGCCCGTGAGTGCCGCCTTGCCGATTTTCTTGAAGTCCATCATACTTCCTCCCTGTCAGACAGCGCCTGCTGCGCTGCGTACCCAGTCAAAACGATTCCAGTCAATATCACGCGGAACGGTGCAGTCCGCACCGAGGAGGACGCCTGTGCGCCCTGCCGCCGCAAGAATGCGCGCCGACTCCGCCTCAACCTCTGCGCGTGTGCCGCTGTAGAGGATATCCGTTGCAAGGTTGCCGAACCCTCCGAGGAGAGCGTGCGCGGGGAAGATCTTGCGTCCCTCTTCGAGCGGTACACCCTCGACCACCGCCGCCCAGTTGATTGCCTTTGCATCGTAGTCACGATACCACTCGAGCTCGTTGCGATGCCCCGCATAGCCGCAGATGTGGAGGATATTGTAGGGGCTTGCCGCATTCGCGACACGCAGGATCTCCTTCTCGCCCGGCGCGAACACCTCCTCATAGACGGCGCGGTCTGCGCCCTCGCCGACGAGGTTCTGCAGACTGAAGTAGATTCCCGTCACGCCCGCCTCGCGGATGATGCGGTCGGCGAGCTTCGCGAGATCGGCGGAGATGACGTCGAACGCAGCCTTCACCGCCGCCTTGTCTTCGCGCACGAGGCGGGCGAGGAATGCCTCATCCTCGGCGAGTGTGCCCGGCTGCATGAACTTGATCGTCGTGCCCGCACAGAAGAGATTGTAGAACGTAGCAATCTCCGAGCCATAACGCTTCGTGATCTCCTTCGCGTACGCAACCTGCCGCGTAAAGAAGGGATGATCGTCGGGCAGCGGCTGAACCTTCGCCAGCTCCGCCGCCGTCTTCGCCTTCTGCACGACGGGATTCGGATAGGAGAAGAAGCCGTCCGTCATAATCTTGACGAAATCTGGCTGTGCCTCCTCGATGAAGCGAAGCTCTCCGTCGAGCACCTTCTTCTCGAGTTCGGGATGCGCGTATGCGTCCGCGTGAATCTCATCGTCGAGGAAGTGGAACCAGAAGCCCACAGGCACGCGCTCCACGGGTTTACAATCCATCGCGTTCAATACCAATTCTTTCTTTGAGATTGCCATATTATCCCCTTCTTTTTTTACACCTATAACATATCTTGCATATATGTTTTTCTTGCACATATCATACAGGTAAATATCTTAGTTGTCAAGTATGTTTTATATATTTTCTTGTTGACACGAAATAGAGGGGCGCTTATAATTGATGAAAACGTAGCGCATACACGAGGCACACCTCGCGATGAACGCACCTGCAACAAGAAAGGGTCTGAAGGAGGACATATGATGAAAGATTTTTCTGCCGAGGTGCATGGCTGTCACCACTATGACGCAACGGGCGCACTCACAACGCCCGTCTATCTGTCCGCGACGTTCCGCCATCCCGCATTTCGCCGGAGCACGGGCTACGACTACGGACGCATGGCGAACCCGACGCGCAGCGCGCTCGAAGAGGCGATTGCACTCCTTGAGGGCGGAGGGCGCGCGTGGGCACTCTCTTCGGGCATGGCGGCGATCAACCTCGTCTTTGCCCTATGCAAAGCGGGCGATCACGTGCTCCTGCCCGAGGATCTCTACGGCGGCACGGTACGTCTCGCAAATGACATCTACCGCCGCTACGGCATCGACTTCGAATATATAGATATGCGCGACACCGCACACATCCGCGCAAAGATGCGGAGAGAAACGAAGATTGTCTTCGTTGAAACACCGTCGAATCCGATGATGTTCGTCACCGACATCCGCGCAGCAGCAGAGGTTGCACACGCATATGGCGCACTGCTCGTCGCGGACAATACATTCCTCTCACCGCATTTCCAAAAGCCGCTGCACCTCGGCGCGGACATCGTTCTCGAGAGCGGCACAAAGTACCTCTGCGGCCACAACGATGTGATCTGCGGCTTCCTCGCTGTAAAGGATGCGGACTCCGATCTTGCAAGGGAAATCGAGCTCCTCGTAAAATCCGAGGGGCCAAACCTCTCTCCGATGGACTCGTGGCTCATGCTGCGCAGCCTGAAGACGCTCGGCGTGCGCGTCGAGCGTCAAGCGGAGAGTGCGCTCACCATCGCCCAGTGGCTGCGCACACTGCCCATGGTCACGGATGTCTACTATGTGGGTCTCCCCGATCACCCGCAGTACGCGCTCCATCAGGCCCAGAGCACGGGCTGCGGCGGTATGATCTCATTCAAAGTGAAAACGCCCGCCATCGCACAAAATGTTCTCGCGCATCTGAGGCTCATCGCATTTGCCGAGAGTCTCGGCGGCGTCGAGAGCCTCCTCACCTATCCCATCGTGCAGACACACGCGGAGATGCCGAAGGATCTCATTGAGCGCACGGGACTGGACGACCGTCTCCTGCGCCTCTCCGTGGGGCTTGAGGACGTGGAGGATCTGAAGGAGGATCTGGAACAGGCACTCAAGAAGGCTACTCAGGAAGGATAATAAATATGCCCATCAACTTTGACGAAATCATCGACCGCAGAAACACCTCCTGTCTAAAACACGACTTTGCTGTCGAGCGCGGCTACCCTGCGGATATCCTGCCGTTCTGGGTCGCGGACATGGACTTCCGCGCCCCTGCCCCCGTCATTGACGCGCTCAAAGCACGCGCAGAGCACGGCATCTTCGGCTATACACAGGTGAAGGACGACTATTTCGCCGTCCTTCAGAACTGGTTCCGCACACGCCATGACTGGACGGTTGAGCGGCGCGAGCTCATCCTCACACCCGGCGTTGTCTTTGCGATCGCGACCGCCATCCGCGCATTTACGAATCCAAATGACGCCGTGCTCATCCAACAGCCCGTCTACTATCCCTTTGCGAACATGATCCGGCAAAACGGACGCACGCTTGTCGATAATCCACTGCGCCTTGAGGACGGGCACTATACGATTGACTTCGAGGATTTCGAGCAGAAAATCGTCGAGCACAGCGTCAAGCTCTTCATCCTGTGCAGCCCGCACAATCCTGTTGGTCGCGTCTGGACACGTGCGGAACTCGAACAGATCGCCGCCGTCTGCCTCCGCCACAACGTCATCGTCGTCGCGGATGAGATTCATGAGGAGTTCGTGCGCCCGGGCTTCCGGCATATCCCGTTTGCCTCGCTCTCGGAGGAGGCAGCAGCAATCACCGTCACTTGCACCTCGCCGAGTAAGACCTTCAATCTCGCGGGGCTTCAGATCTCCAATATATTCATCCGAAACGAGAAACTACGCCGCCGTTTCAAGGACGAACTGAGCAAAACCGGCTATGACGAACCGAACACGCTTGGTCTCACGGGTGCAAAGGCGGCGTATGAGCACGGCGCAGCGTGGCTCACAGAGCTTCTCGCATATCTGGAAGAGAACAACACACGCACAAGGACATTCCTCGCGCAGCACCTCCCGAAGGTGACGCTCATCGAGCCCGAGGGAACGTATCTCCTCTGGCTCGACTTCTCCGCCTACGGACTGACCGACGAGGCGCTGAACGAGAAGATCATCCGCGACGCGCACCTCTGGCTCGACGATGGCCCCATCTTCGGTGCGGGCGGCAGCGGCTTTCAGCGCATCAATATCGCCTGTCCATGGGCAACGCTCGAACAAGGGCTTAAAAATCTCGCCGAGGCATTTGCCTAAAATCGCACAAAAAATGGGAGACACCGCATCTTCACGGTGTCTCCCATTTTTATGTTCATTCATTTTCTCTAAAATACTGCCACGCGTCCATAACATCAAGAAACGCGCCGTCGAAGCCTGCCGCCATAATCATATCGAGGTAGGCGTTTGGACTGCCGTAGAGGAGGTCGTTCCACTCCTGCGACCAATAGCGTGCCTTGTAGCTGCCCGGCCACTCCGGGTTCGCCCCCGCGAGCCAGTGCGGACGCTCATTCGTCCACGCGCTCTGCCAGTAGGGGCGATAGACCGCCGCCTCGCCGACGCTCATATATGAGAGGAGGAGGCGCTGCCCGCCGTGCGCCTTGCATTTCAGCCGCGCGGTCTCCTCGCGCGTGAGCGGACGGTCATCATAGTAGAGGTCGACGATGAGGAGATCGTAGTTCGTCGCCGCAAGCGCGTTGATGTAGGATTCACGTGTCTTGAAATGCTCGGGATTCAGCAGCACGAGGAAATTCTTCACCTGTTTTAACTGCGTGACATCGTCCGCATTCTCGTGCATTGGACGACGGTCGGGAATTACATTGAGGAGGCGGTCGCCGCCGTCGGCGACATAGCCCTCCGCAGCGCCCAGCTCCTGCACATGTCGGAGCTTCTTGCCCTTGACATAGTCGAGGACAAAGACCTGCTTGCCCGCGAGCAGCGGCTTGCGGAGCATTGCCGCGAGAAATTCATCTGTCTCGCTGTCATGGCGCTCCGCCTTCTCCCCGTCCTCTTCGTAGCCGTCATAGAAGCGAGACTCCATAAAAAATCCGTCAAGCGCACGAATGAGGCGTGCGACATTCTCCTCCGAATTGTATTCTGTCACCTCGAGGAGCCCTGTGGGACCGTTGCCGACAAGGAGGAATGTGGGGATGCGCCCCCGTGCATAGACGCCGAGCTGCTCCGTGAGATCGACCATCGCCGTCTCCGGCGTGAATGCCTTCTCTGTTGGAGCGCCCTGCACCTCATCGCATGCCGCATGCGGCAGCTGCTGCAGCCCAAACATCCCCGCAGCTCCCACGAGAAGCGCTGCAACGCCCTTTTTGATCTTTCCCATACGCCCTCCTGTGTTTTTACAAGCTCTCCTGATACCAGAGGGTAAAGTCCCAGCCGTTGTAGCCAAAGCCACCCTCATCACGGCGGACATAGCGCTCCGCCTGAAAGGTGAAATTCCTGCGCTCCGTGATCTTCCACTCCACGCCCGCGACGAGGGAACGGCGACTGAATCCACCGCCCGTATTGAGTGCCGTGCGCAGCGGATCAGAGGTGTTGTTGACGTGCGCATAGTGCGCCATGAGCTGCCACGTGAGTTTATCCGAGATACGGTGACGCACCCCAAGCCCATAGTACTGGCGCGCAACCGACTGCGAGGTGATGCCGCTCGCCGCCTCGGTCAGAGCGTAGATGGTATAGAATTGCAGCTCGTTCTTCTTCGAGATCTGCTGATTGTGAAAGAAGCGCAGCTCCCACTCATCACCGTCACGATAGTGGTTCTTTCCCGTAATCGTGCCGTTGTCCGTATCTGCCGCATCCTGCTCGGAGTGCTCAGTGGAGCTATGGTAGAGCTGCACCATGTACTGCTTCTTATCTCCCGCATGGAGATATTCCACTTCCTGTGAGAAAATATTGCCCGGCGAGACATGTGCGCTCGGCACTTCCTTCGCGTAGTCATAGCCACTCCGCATGGCGTAGCTCAAGCGTCCCGTCAAACGATCACGCTCGGTGAAGAGATGGACAACCTCAATGCTCGGAATGTACTGCCATCCTGCACCAAAGTCCGTAAAACGCGCAAGCCCCTCCGGCACAACAGCATAGCGTGCAAAACGACTCTGCCCCGTCGGTACATTCAGCGCAAAGCCATAGTTGACACGATTGACCTTTTTCTCGTTCCGCAGTGTAACACTCAGCTGCGTATCTGTCCATCCGGAAACGCTGCCGTTCTCATAGCCCGTATCCGACTTCACGTAGCCTGTCGAAAGCCCATAGTCCAGCTTCGTCCTGCCCGCATGGGTGCGTGCGAAGTAGGAGAATGGCAGATAGAGCTGATGCCCCGCATGGTCGCCATGCCAGGCATAGTATTCGAGCCCAGTCTGATAGCCCTCGCCCTCGCCGAGGTACTTCAGCGCGTGCTCGCTCTGTGCGAGCTGCTTCTGTGCCGTCACCTCATCACGCGCAGCCTCGGATGCCCACGCCCGTGCCTCGCGGTCGTAGTTCTCCGCCTCGACGCGGTCGCTCTGCAGCTGTGTGAGATCTGCCGTGCTCGCGGTCAGTTCCTGCCGATATTCCGCAACCAATTCGCGCGCGTCGCGCTCGGCATCCTCCGCCATCTCGCGTGCCGCCGTCAGCGCGTCAAAATGTACCTCCACAGCATCGAGTGCCGCCTGCGCCGCCGTCAGCTGCGCCGAGATGGCATCGATCTGCGTCGTACCGCCTTCCACCCCCGCGCCAACAGAGCCGCCCGCCAGTGCCGCCTCAACCATGATCTGCGCGTCCACGATGCGGTTCTGCTCATAGCCGACTTCGCTGAGAACGCGTGCGACGACCTCCGCGCGGCGAGAGCCGGCGGCACTGCCTGTGCCCGTATCCGTGAGACGCCTCTCCTGCGCACTCAGCGCGTTGACCTGAGCGCGCTGTGCATAGACCTGCGGCGCATAGTCCGCCTCCGCCTGCTGTGCGGCGATCGCCTCTGCCGTGCGTGCTGCGCTCGCCTCCTCGGCAACTGAGAGGGCAGTACGGACAGCGGCAAGATGGTCCTCGGCAGCTCTGAGATTCTGCCCGACGAGGACGAGGTTTTTCGCCGCATCCTCCGTTGCCGCGCGCGCCTCCGCGAGATTTGCACGCGCATTCTCGAGATCGGTCTTCGCCTGTGCGAGAGCGTTCACCGCGGCATGATAGGAGCGGATCTCCGCCTCCACATTCGACATATAGGAAAAGTAGCCCGGCACATCATGCAGCGTGTCGTGACTCGCTGCCAGTGCATCGTCCGCCATCGCCCCGAGGCAGAGCGCGCACACCGCCGCAGAACGCAGGAGGGCATTGCGGCGCTGCAGCGCCTTTCGCATCATCCTCACGCCTTCTCCATCCTTTCGAGATCGGGAAGCTCCTCCCCGTACAGCCAATTTGCAATCGTGTAGAAAATCCCCGCATTCGCCTGGTAGAACACAGGCTGCGCACAGAACACATAGTAGTTGATCCCGTGCCCGAAACGGATGAGCGCCCATACGGCGTACGCAAGCGCAAGGGCAGTGGCGAGGAAGAAGCCGAATCCGTAGCTTTTCTCTCCCAGCCAGAGACTCATCATACCGAAGACGAAATTGCCCCCGGCCGCGAGCGCGCCGATCCGCCAGACGCTGCTCTGAAAATCGAAGTACTCCAGCATGATCATGAGCACCTGCAGTGCACCCGTAAAGAATGCGGCAAAGAGCATGACACTGAACATATTCACGGAGTTATAGTCCAGCCCCGCAAACGAGAGCACATAGTTGCCGAACGCCAGGAATACGAGGGTGAATACGAACTGGAACTCAAACGCCTGCCGCAGCTCAAACCACATGACGTAGAGCAGATCCTTGCGCGTATCCTCAATCAGGTGGAGGTTGCCGCCGCGCGTAATCGCATTGAAGTAATGCACATAGCGCTCGTAAAAATGCGTCTCCACCTTCACGACAAACATGGCCGTGAGCGGCAGAATCGACAGCAGCGCATAGAACACGACGACATCATAGCGCGGCGCATAAAGGAACGTATCCTCAATCAGCACGCCCCACGGCCCCTGCCAAATGATGATGTTCGGCAGGAAGAGTCCGAGTGTATAGCCAAATGCCCCGATGAAGAGCCGCCCATGCCGCCCAAGGTAGGGCAGGAAGGCAAAGAGCATCCCATCGTGCGGAAGCCCGAACCGGCTCGTCACATACAGGAAAAAGAAAAGCACGAGTGCGCCCATCCCCACATCCATTCCGAGCAGTGCTGCCGCCGCGGGCGGAAGATAGGCACCGTGCAGGAGGAATGCCGCCAGTGCGAGACTGATCAGAACGCCGCCGAGATAGCCGAGGATCAGATACTTGAACTTCTTCACCGCCGTGAGGTAGACGCTGCCGACCCAGACGAGCAGCAGCAGCGAGAAGAAGATGTGAGACAGCAGCTTCAGCTCAAACGCGAGCGGCTTGCCCCAGAAGAACAGCACGGAGGCAATCGTCCCGAGCGTGAGCAGGATCGCGCTCATGCCAAACATGGAGGGTGTCACGTCGCGGTAGTGCTGCACCGTGATACAGTCCGCAAGATAGCGCGTCAGGACGATCGTAAAGCCGCACGAAAGCAGCTGCGAGAATACAAAGGAGTAAACGACCGCCCCCAAAAAGACCGCCGACTCATCTGCACCCGCATTGAAGACCTGAAAGAGCATCTGAACCGCGAGCACCATGCCGGCGAGGAGCGCAAACGGCCCCGATGTGACCAGCGCGGAGTAGGAATACGCCTTGATATGTCCCGCTGCCGTACGCGCCCGAAACAGACGCTTGAGTTCAAATCCGACGCCCGCCATGCGGTCCCTCCTTCGCTGCGTGTTCATACGCCTGCCGATACGAGGCAACGAACTGTTCATAGGTGTAGCGCGCCTGCGCCCGCGCAAAGCCGGCTGCCGCCATCGTGCGCCGCAGCTCATAGCTGCGAGCCAGACGCACAATCTCATATGCCATTGCCTCGTAGTCCATCGGTGCGACCACCGCGCCCGCAGAACCAAATGCATCGCCGTCGCCATAGATCAGCTCACGGCAGCACCCTACATCTGTTGCCACGTAGGGGCGGTGCGCCGAGAATCCTTCAAGCACGGCGAGCGGCTGACCCTCGCTGATGCTCGAGAGCACCATGATGTCGATCTGCGGCAGATAGTCCGCCACTGGAACCGAGCCGGTGAACGTCACATCCTCGAGTCCCAGCATGCGGATCGTCCGATGACAGACCGCAGCATAGTCCGGATCCTCGTCCATGCCGCCCATGATGATGAGCCGCGCATCCGGCAGCTCGCGCTTGACGACCGCAAAGGCGCGCAGGAGGGTCAGGATATCCTTGATCGGCACAACGCGCACCACCGCACCGATTGTGATCGGCTCGCCGTGATCCGTGAGCTCCGGAACACCGGCAAAGCGCTCCATATGCACCCCGTTTGGGACAATGCTGATCTTTTCCGGCGCGCAGCCGAGATCTGCGGCAATCCTGCCGTTATGTCCGAACAGCGTATAGAGATGATCCGCCGCATGGTAGGAAAGGCGCGCGAGATAGTAAAAATAGCGGATCCAGATGCCCTTGAAGTCCGTCTTTGCCCAGTCGCTCTTGATGATCTCCGCCTCGCGCTCGCGCGCATAGACGCCGTGCTCTGTGATGATGAACGGCTTTTGATGCAGCTGTGCCGCGAGTCCGCCGATCACGCCGCAGTATCCCGTCGCAACACTGTGATAGACATCGGCCGCGGGCAGCTTCTGCTGCATGAGATAAAAGAGCGGCAGGAGCATCGAGCGCATCGTCCAAAAGAAATCGGTGAACGGGAGATTATTGTGCTCCCTGCGGTAGACGCGGACGATCACGTCGAAGAAATCACTCGACATGAAGACCGCGAGCGGCGATTTCCAGCGGCCATAGGAGAAAATCTCTGCAAGCCGCGCAAGCGGGACATCCCACTCGCCGCACACCAGCTCATAGAGCGTCTGCTGCTCCTCCCCCGTGAGGATGCCCTCCTGCATCTCCGCCGCACGCTGCGAGAGGATCTCGTCGAGGAACATCTCCTCAACACCGATGCAGTTTTTCGGCAGCTCATATTTAAATTTTCCGCGATCCTTTGCCTCCGCACCGATCGAATATATGACAAACTCATGCTCCGGGAGCCCCGACATAAGCATCTGAATCCAGGAGGACACGCCGCCCACAACGTAGGGGTAGGAGCCTTCTGCCAGGAGACATATCCGCATCAGTCCACCTCCTTCCAATAAATGCGTGCCTCGGGTGCGCTCGTGCGAATGAGATAGACGCCTTCGTCCACGATCTCCGCTGTGCAGTCTTCCGTACGTTCGATTTCATGCGCTGTACGCAGGAGGAAGCGCAGCTCGCCTCTGCAGTTCCAGGTATAGAGCTCCATCCCCTCATCCGTCCGCCGTACGCGGTAGTCCATATCGAAGTAATCCGAGTAGTACGGCAAACTCTCAGAGATCGTCGTCGTCGTCAGCCATGGAAACCGCCTATTCACATCGTGCATGAAATTTTTCAGCCCGATCTCCATCTCACGCCAGCTGCTGTCCTTACTCTCCTCGTAGAAAATCTCATCGGGGTGGACAAAGTGCGCAAACGTGCCGTTGTAGTTCAGTACGCCGATCTCCTGCCAGTACATGAGCCCGCTTGCGGCATGCCCCGAGCTGATGCGCGGGATCTCATAGACGCCGTTGGGCCGACGCTCAAACTCCTGATAGTACGCCTTCTTGTCCGCAGGGCCGTCAAAAAGTGAAGCGAACACCTTGACCTCGGGGAAGACGTTCTCCACCGCCTGCTTCCCCTCGGGGCTCAGGATGTCCGAAGGCGGCACATAGGAACGGAACACATAGTTCGGATAGACGGATTTGATATAGCTGCGCAGCTCCCGCAGCGACTCCTCCATATCCGCCTGGCTCTCCCACGGCACATAGTCCAGTTCACCCTGCCCGTAGCCATCCGGTGCCAGGGACTGATGGTTGTAGCCGTGCAGACCAAGCTCACCGCCCATATTGAGGAGTTCGCGTCCGTAGATGATGAGCCCATCGCGCGCCGCACGTCCCCCAAGCGGACGGAACGGACCTTTGACCTGATCCCCGTATGTCTCGATGATGACACCCGTGTAGCAAATGTCCTCATCCTTTGCGAGCTGCTGCATGAACGGCCACCAGATTTTGCGGTAGAACGTCTCCGTATCAACGCCCAGCTCATCGTGAATCTTGTAAAAATATCCTTCCGGAATGGGAGCCGGAAAGTCGTCAATAAAAAAGATCTTCACACCGACCACAGGGTAGATCGTATCCTCCCCACAATGTGCAATCATTGCGGTCAGAATGCCGACATTCGTCTTATCGTCGCGCTCCACCCCGTTGTAGGCGTAAATGCGCCCCGCGCCGATCGGCTGCTCCCATAGGATCGGCGTCCCATCGAGACTTTGTATGTGCGAGGTCACAGTCGGAGCGAGGCTGAGTACATTCGCATGGGTCGTGTAGACCGATCCCTCGCCAAAGCTGAAATCCTTGCCGCCGACGAGGAAATTCGTCAGGAGGTGAATCCCCAGCACATCCGTCGTCGCCCCCAGCTGCTCAACGCCAAACGTCCGCAGCACATCCGCCGAGATTGGAAAGACCTCCTCCTGCTCAATCTTTTGCAGAAGGAGAATGCTGCCGCCTGCGCTTCCATAGTCCAGAACTGCGGGCAGCATCTTTACCGCGCCAAGACGCCCGGTCGCGAGGATGACCCCCCGATTGGACTGATCTATGACAAAAGAAGCCGTGAGAGGAACACTCTCGAACGCCTTCCGCTTCTCCGTCAGGATTTTTTCCATATTGTGCCGCGCGTACATACTCGGCACATCCTCCGGATCGTAGATAATGAGAAATTTCTCGCGCGGCAGCTCCTCCTCGGGCGGCGCAGGACGCAGAGAACCATCGATCGACAGCGCGTTGTCCACTCCCCCTAGATGCAGGAATCCGTCCAGACGGCTGTACTGGAAGAAGCACCCGAGGAGGAAGGCAATGAGCAGGAGGAGGCAGAGACTGCGGTTATTCATGCGCCGCACCTCCGTCCCAGTAGCGGATCGCCTGCATCGCCTCATTGCTGAGACGCACCGGGAGCCTCTTCAATGCGTCGATGGTTTCCCGCAGACGATCCGTATCATGCGCAGCCTGCGCAAGGTGGAGCAGAAGAAGGAGCGGCAGCTCCGCCTTCGGATGTTGCGCACGAAACACAGCACATGAGTGCTCCGCCTCCTCGAGCTGCCCCGCGCGGATCATTTCGCGGATGCTCTCTGCCTGATAGGTGGGATGCTCCGGATGGCGCTCGGCGAGGACGCGCAGCATCTCCATGTAGCGCGTCCGCTGCTGCGCGCGGATGACGCTGTCGCCGTACTGGCGCAGGAGGAATTCGCGCACCTTTGCAACGTATTCGTTCAGGAGTACGTCATCGTCGTTCCCGCGCTTGATCTCCTCCTCGAGCGCATAGATCTCCTCACTCAGCTGCTCCATATGCGCCGTCATCAGCGACACGGCATAGTAGGCGATCTCGCGGTCGCTGTCATGCACGGCCTCATTCAGAATCGACTGCCGCTCCACCACATTCTGCTTGATTGCATCGGTGAAGAACTTGCGCTTCAGCTTCGCATCGTCCATCAGAAATATGTCATGCAGCGGCACAATATCCCCGCTATACGCATGCTCGTCGAAAGATAGGCTCAGGTTCTCGTCTCCGTCCTTCGGCTCCGTCCGATCCATGAGCCCCAGTGTCTTGCCAAAAAAATCGTACAACACGAGGATCGCCAACCCCGCGACCGGAATAGCAAGCGAAAAAGCCCCCTTGGCAACGGCGGAGATTTTCCCCCGGCGGCGCGCCTCAGCTGCTGTATAGACAAGTACGGTGGCCGCATATACGGCGACCCCCGCCTCTATTCCTGCAAATCCGCCGCCCATCATAACGCCTGGCACTCCTCTGTCTCTACACCGGCCTTCGCCAGGCGTTCACGCACCATGTCCAGCGTCTTGCCTGCAACATCGGGCAGGAGGAGGGAGACGCCCTCCGGTGTTGCTCCGATGAAGTCCTCAGCGCGGATGCTGTTCGCAATCTGATGATCGAGCTTGCTGTACGTCATCCCATTCACCTTGATCGGGAGCAGCGTCACGGGATAATCCTGCTGCATGCGGCGACGCTCGCGGAACTCCTCGACCACCTTGCGGAACTCCTCCGCACGCAGAATGCGCGTCTCATCGAGATACTTGCGCCCCGCCGTCTCCTTCTCCCACTCATAGGCGCGCCCGAGCGAGCTCGAGACAAGCCGCGCTGTGATGGAGAGCAGGTTCTGCTGATAGAGGCTCCACTGTTCAAAGTCCAAATGGTAGATTTGGAGCACCGCAATAACCCGCCCCTCGTAGGAAATCGGCGCCGCCAGATCGGGCAGCCCCTGCACCAGGTCGCGGTTCACTAAGATCTTCTTTTCACGCAGCATCTCACCCAGATAGGGGTAGTCCTCGACGCGCAAGGAACGCGGCATATCCGCCGTTCCTTTCCCAAGGCGCACCTTTTGGCGCAGATAGTAGCCGCCCTCGCCGACGACATAGACCACAACATCGCTGACATCCAGAATATCTGCTGTGATCGAGGCGGTCTGGGTGAACAGATTCTCCGTCTCGACCGAATCCAGCCGCGAGATGATGCGGTAGAGACGTCCGATGCTGTCGTCGGAGTTGACAATCTGACGATACAGACGATCCTTTACCGCGAGATTTTCCTTGAAAATCTTCTCCAGGAATGAGCAGCGGTACTGCAGACGGCGCTTCACACGGCCGTCCGACTCCTGGCGATAGCTTGCGCGGTCAGCAAAGTAGCCCGTCAGAACAGCAACAAAGAAATACGAGACGAAATGCAGGAACTCGCCCGGATTGTAGAGCATCGCCACGAGATCCCCGCCCTGCCCGAGCAGGTTGACGATGAGCAGAATGAGTGAGAGCACCGCAGCAATGAGCGCCTGCCGCTTTCCGTAGAGAAGCCCCATGCAGCCGATATAGAGAAAGGCAAAATCAAATGCGGTCATGCTGTTCACGGATGAGCCGCCCTGCAAATAGGAGACGCCGAACGTCGCAAGTGCACCCACCAGATTTTCCGCATAAGGTATCATCTTCAGACGAATCCGTCCAAGCGATGCAAGCCGTGAGAATTCACGGATATCCTCCACATAGGCATCGCGCGCCGCCTCCATTGCCTCCCATGTCTCCTTCAGCCCCGGGGCAAGCGGACGACGCGAGCGCCAGCCAAGCTGCTCCTCGATGAGAGAGCTCTTCATGACAGCACGCCCATTCGGCTCGCGCGGCTCCTCCTGCGCATTCATGCGCGGAAAAAAATCGGAACAGATCTGATACAGCTCTGCGATCGTCGTCCCCTGCGGTGCAGGAATGTGCAAATGCGAACTGTCGAAGCCGCGATCCGCCGCCTGATAGACGGCAAAGACCGCATCCCGCGCATCGAGAAGTCCGTAGGAGACTTCCTCAGTCGCCGAATAACGCGGAATCGGACGGCGCATCAAAGGCGCACCAAAAAGACGCCCGATGAATCCATCGTCGGACGTCTGTCCCGGTGCATAGAGTTCAGCGAGGCGCAGGATGGTAACGGGTGCACCCTGTGCGCGATAGGTAAGCCCAATGCTCTCCAAGCGCACGAGGAGACGCCCCGTCTCCGTCTGCGGCGCGGGTGCATCCGTCTCCACGGGCTGGGTTCCCGGCGCAAACACCTCATCATTCGACAGCAAGAAGATACGCCGCACGCGAGCGCCCACTGCAAGGCGGAGGAGCGCATCGAGCCGTGCAGCGGCATGGGCGGGATCGCGCTCCAGGCGATAGATGAGGAGATCCAGATTCTGCACGGCAAAAACGGTCTTTGCCTCCTCACTCTCGATGGTACAGTCGTACGTCCGAATCCCCTGCGGCAAATTCCCCTCCCCTGCCGCGATGCGCGAAACCTCCCACGCCTCCTTGCGAAAACACGCTGCAAGAATCTGTTCAAAATAACGTGGAAGCCCCACAAACATTACTTTTTTTGTCCATGTGCTCATACACTAGTCCCATAGTTTCAGTCAGTGCGTTCAGAACAGCAACGCCCCAATTATTCACAGAAATTAGACGGCTTTCTAAGATTCATAAAATAAAGCCGACTTTTCCTGTATCAATTACAGGTAATGCGTCTAGTATATATTGTTAGGCACAATGTCGCAAGGTTTTTATTTAGTTTTTGTGGTAAATTAATCTTTATTCATCTGGGTCTATTCTACTAAAGTCTGCCATCCGAAACAGTATTTTGTATCGGGTGGCAGACTGTCTATGAATTATCGATCAGCAAAAAGATCCGTGGAGAGATAACGGTCACCGCCATCGGGCAGGAGCACAACAATCGTCTTAGCCGCGAAGTCCGGACGGCGCGCAAGCTCCACCGCTGCCGCAAGGGCAGCGCCCGAAGAGATCCCGACCAGTGCGCCCTCGCGGCGTGCGAACTCCCTTCCGTAGGCAAAGGCATCCTCGTTCTTCACCTGAATGACCTCGTCGTATACTTTCGTATCGAGAGTCGCGGGGATGAATCCTGCACCAATGCCCTGGATCTTATGTGGGCCCGGCTTGCCGCCCGAAAGGACGGGCGAGTCGACCGGCTCCACGGCGACAACATGAATGGACGGCTTCTTGCTCTTGAGATAACGGCCGACACCCGAGACCGTGCCGCCCGTT
The DNA here is from genome assembly GCF_000318175.2 of Selenomonas sp. oral taxon 138 str. F0429. Classification (NCBI taxonomy): domain Bacteria; kingdom Bacillati; phylum Bacillota; class Negativicutes; order Selenomonadales; family Selenomonadaceae; genus Selenomonas; species Selenomonas sp. oral taxon 138. The sequence continues at coordinate 146,199 of NZ_KB290930.1, forward strand.
CCGACACCTGCAATAAACGCATCGATATTGCCATCCGTGTCCGTCCAGATCTCAGGCCCCGTCGTGCGCTCGTGCACCGCAGGGTTCGCGGGATTCTCGAACTGCGACGGGATGAAGGAGTTCGGGATCTCTTTCTGCAGCTGTTCGGCGCGTGCAATCGCCCCCTTCATGCCCTGCGAGCCATCCGTCAGCACAATCTCTGCTCCATATGCCTTGAGGAGGTTGCGGCGCTCCACGCTCATCGTCTCCGGCATCGTGAGGATCGCATGATAACCACGCGCAGCTGCAATGGCAGCGATGCCAATACCTGTATTGCCGCTCGTCGGCTCGATCAGTGTCGCCCCTGGCGCGATCTTACCATCACGCTCCGCCTGCTCGATCATCGCAATTGCAATGCGATCCTTCACCGAACCCGCCGGATTGAAATACTCGAGCTTTACGACGATGTTTGCTGGAAGATTATACTCCTTTGCAAACGCCTTTGCCGCAAGCAGTGGCGTACGTCCGATCAGCTCTGTCACCGATTGGTAGATATTTGCCATGCCCCATTCTCCTTTATTATTTCTCAAAAGTAAACATATCGAAAAAGTATGTTTATATATTACTCCATTTTGCATGGCATGTCAAGTGCTCCGTGAAAAATAAAATCACCACACAAAGCATTCTTTATGTGGCGATTCCATTGATCTATTTTCGCTCCAAATACCATCCTCATGTCGGCGCGAAATAGACCTTGATATGTGTTCCCTGATCGACAATATCGTTGGTGCTGAGGCTCTGAGAAACAGCAGCGCCCGTGCCCTCGCTCTCGAAGAAGAGACCGCGCTGCTCGGCGAGACGCGCCGCCTCACGCATGGAGAGCCCCGTGAAGTCCGGCACGAGAGCCTTGCCCTCGGGCGGTGTCGCAACGGCCTCCATGCGCTTCTCCTCTCCCGTCGTGCGTGCAGGTTCCTCGCTCTCCTCTGCCTGTGTAAAGGGATTACTCGACGGCTCGACATGCGCGTAGCGCAGGAGCTGTGCGAAGATGCGTGAGGCAACGGGCGCGGCAATCTGTCCACCGTAGAAGTTGCCGCCGCGCGGATCGTCGATCATGACGAGCACGGTGAAGATCGGATCCTCTACGGGGGCGAATCCACAGAACGAGGCGATATAGCGCCCCTCCATATAGCCGGAGGTGTCAAGGCGGATCTTCTGCGCCGTGCCGGTCTTGCCCGCAATGCGATACCCCTTGACCCCCGCCTTCGAGCCGCCGCCCGTTGCTACGACCTGCTCGAGGAGGCCGATGAGCGTGCGGTTCACCGTGCGCTGCAGCGTCTCGTGGATGGGCTGCGGTGTGCGCTCCTCATAGACGGAGCCGTCAGGATTCTTGATCGCGCGCACGATATGCGGGCGCATGAGTGTGCCGCCGTTGGCGATCGCGGACATTGCCGTCACAAGCTGGAGCGGTGTTACGGCAATACTCTGCCCGATGGCAGTGGTCGCAATATCCGAATCGCGCATATCCTCGGGCTTGAAAAGAATGCCCTCCTCCTCGCCCGGCAGATCGATCCCCGTCTGTGCACCAAAACCGAAGAGCCGCGTATAGTGCATGAGCTTCTCCGCTCCGAGTGAGAGCCCGACCTGCGCAAAGCCCGTATTGAGTGAGTTCTTCACGATGTCGGTGAAGGTGACGGCGCCGTAGCTCTCATTGCTCCAGTTCTGGATGCGCCTCCCCGATACCATGACGTAGCCGGGGTCGAAAAAGACCTGATTTGGTGTGACGATGCCCTCCTGCAGCGCCGCGCCTGCAACAATCGCCTTGAACGTGGAGCCCGGCTCATAGATAAAGGAGACGGCACGGTTCTTCCAATTCTCCTGCGGGTAATCCCAGAAGCGATTTGGGTTATACGAGGGGCGCGATGCCATCGCGAGGATCTCACCCGTCTTCGGATCCATGACGATCGCCGTGATCGAGGCGGGGTTGTTCTCCGCCATCGCGCGATCGAGCTCCTGCTCCACCATGAACTGAATCGTGCTGTCGATCGTCAGCACCGCTGTCTTGCAGTAGTCGCCGCGATAGGTGCGCCGCCCGAAGAAGATGGAATCGAGGATCGGACGCCGCTGTCCGTCTACGGTCAGGCGCTCCTCGCGCACCTCCCCCTTGAGCAGCGGATCGAGTGCCTGCTCCACGCCGTCGAGTCCCTCGTCATCCGTGCCGACGAAGCCGAGCACGTTCGCCGCGAGGGCATCGTTCGGATAGTAGCGCTTCGCCTCGTTCTGAAAGCCGAGGCAGTCGCTGTAGCCCTTCTCACGGATGACGGCGCGCACCGCTTCGTATTCGCTGTGCTCAAGTCTCCGCTTGACCCAGACGAAGCCGCCGCCGACGGCGATGTCATCGAGGATCTCCTGCCTCGAGAGCCCGAGGAGCGGCGCAATATCGGCAGCAATCTCTGCAGGATCATGCGACTCATAGACGTGGTTCGGATCGATAAAGAGCGATTTCGTCATATTGCTGACGGCGAGCTCCTTGCCGTTGCGGTCGAGAATCGCGCCGCGCAGGGATTGGATGCGGAACTCGTAGCCGCTCTGGTCGCGCATGCGCTGCGCAAGATCGTCCCCCTGAATAACCTGCAGATATCCATAGCGAAAGGTCAGCATGACGAGAAATGCGAACATCAAAAGGGCAACCCGCGCAATGCGCCCCTGTACCGTCGCTCGAACATTTTTCATCGTGTCTGTGCCCCCGCTCATCAAATCATTCCCGTGTCATCATACCATAAACGCGCACGAAAAAAAAGCCGCCGCAGCGCTCTGCGCCGCAGCGACTTTCGTCAATGTGACGGAATCAGTGATGATCCTCTTTTTCTGCCTGCTCGATCTCCTCGCGCGTCACAACGCCCTCGGAGATGAGTTCGTTCACCCATGCGCCGTGGTGATGCGCCGCGTAGGACGCCTTGATCGTACCGTCCTTCATGCCGTGCAGGGAGTCCGGATTGACCCCTGCCGCAAGATAGATATGACCGAGTGCAGCGGCAAAGCAGACCGCCGCCCCAATGCTGTGCACGGGGATGGCAAGCGATGTGATCGTTGCCGGCAGGATGCTGTCACCCATCCAGAGGATGAGACCTGAGACGACGATGACGACCGACAGCGCAAGCTGCAGGGCGATGTTCATCTTCTCACCGCCGTTGTAGAAGCCCTGCGGAGGCATGTGGGGATCCTTTCCCATCAGCTCGATGGGGAACTTCTGCATGAACTCCATATCTCTCTTGCCGAAGCTGAAGATCTCCTTAATCATGATGATGTAGCCCTTGCGTGCGATAATGAAGCCGATGATCGGGGTCATGATGAACATGACGCCAAAGACGCGGTGCGCATACATAAGGGTCTTATCACCAAAGATGTTGTACATGAATCGGAAGGTATCCGTATACAGCGGCAGAGCCGTGAGGAAGAGCATGAAGAATGCAAATGCGTTGAGCCAGTGACAGACGGCGAATGCCTTCTCATGGCGCGGCACATATTTCTTGTTGATCAGCATGGTGCTCACCCCTTCTCCTGTTCCTTCGCCGCACTCTTGGCGCTCGATTTAACCATCTTGCTGAGCACCATAGCGCCGACGATACCGGCAGCAGCGCCGCCGATGGCAAGTTTCGTAAAGGTGCGGCCTGCCTTCCAGAGGTCGATCGAGAGCGGCGTAACGGGATTTGCCGGCAGACCGAACACCTCCGGTTTGTCGGGCAGGACGTAGATCATGTGCGTGCCGCCGACCCCCTCGGGACAGTAGATGTTCGCGTTCGGATGGTTCGGTTGGATCATCGCGAGGCGCTCCGCCGCGAGCTGCTTCATCTCCTCGATCGTGCCGAACTCAAGTGCGTGTGCCGTACAGGTCTTGGCGCACGAGGGCTTCAGAATCTCTCCCGTCGTCTCGTAGCCGTGCGCGATGCGGTCGTAGCAGAGATCACATTTCGTGGACTTATGACGAATCTCGTCAATCTTGGGAATGTGCCACGGGCAGTTGTGCTCGCAGTAATGACAGCCGACGCACTTTTCCTCATTGATGACGACCGTGCCGTTCGGATTGCGGTCGATGGCGTTCTCGGGACAGCCCTTCGCGCAGGCGGGATCGCCGCAGTGGAAACAGTTCTTCTTGTAGAAGTCCCAGTGGAACTTCCCCTTGTCGTCAACGCGCTCCTTCATCTGGATGAGCGTATAGACGCGTGAGCTGAGATCCTTGTGCGACTGATACTGCCCTTCAAACGGTGTGTCCATATCGGGCGGCAGGTCGTGCCACTGTTTGCACGCCACCATGCAGCCGCGGCACGCAGTGCAGCGCGACATATCATGCAGCATTGCAATTTCCTGTGTCATGACACTTACTCCTCTCCTTATGTACATTGAAATGTTCTATTCTAATATTGGGTTTCCCTTTTTATGAAGGCCCTTCTCCTCGGCAAGGAGATCGAGATGAACGCTCGCCCAGTCCTGCCGGTAGATAGCATCCTCCGGACTGCCGTCTACGGGGCCGCGATAGGTCTTGATATAGCTGTCGCAGACATCGCAGACATCCAGCCGCATCGCGCTGTCATGTTCCGGCTCAAGGGTGTGCATCTTCTCCAGATTTGTATTGCCGCAGTAGACACAGCCAACACGCGCATAGATCCAACGCGTACCGCAGCCGCCGCACACAAGATGACGGATTCGTCCCTCACGGTGTTTGCGAAGATCTGCGATCACCGGCCGCCGTCCACAGACGGGACAAAAGTTCTCGCGGAACTCCGGTCGGTCTGCGTCAGGAGCCCACGTCTCCGGCTCTTTGAGCGCGGGCGGCGTGAGATGTGCGATGATACGCCAGATCGTACTGCGGATAAAGCCCTCGTTCAGCGCATGTGCTTCGCAGGTTGCGGCAAATGCGGCCTTGTCCTGCGTGAGAACTTCCGTGATGAGCTGTTCCTTCTCTCCCTTGCGCATGGATTTCAACACGGCGAGATATGCGCGTGCCGATTCCTGCATGAGCGGCGGAACATCCGCCTCCGCGATGTTGGTGAACACTTTCTCCTGCATAAGGTAGACCGCACGCACCATGCGGCGGCGATAGGTCTCCTGCTGCAGGATGGGCAGCTTCTCCGTCATCGTCTTATGGACGGCGCGTTCGGGCAGCTGGATGGTCTCCGGCGTGCCGATCGCCTCATCAACGAAATGATAGATCCGCTCGCTTTCCTTCAGAAACGGATACTTCTTAAGGAAGCTCTTCATCGGATCAATTTTCTTAGCTTTCATAAAAGGGGTCTCCCCGCCTGTTCAGACGTTATTCCTATTGATTTTCTGCGCGGTCATGTCCCATGCGGTTCATGCCGCAAGGGGAGTTACAACCGTTCGACGTTGGCAAGGCAGGCCTTGAACTCTTGCTCCTGCACGTTCGGATCGAGCGCGTCGATGGTGAGGTAGTTTGTCGAGGGTCCCTTCGAGAGTCCCTTGAAGCCCCAGTTGTAGGGCATCCAGATCATATGTGTCTCTTTCCCGTTGACCATCAGGGGCTGTGCGCGCTTCGTGACCATTGCCTTGACCTCGATTGCCGAGCGCGTCGTGCTGACGCGGACACGGTCGCCTCCGCGAATGCCAAGCTTGGCTGCAAGCTGCTCAGAGATCTCGACGAATGGCTCCTTGACCAGCTCGTTGAGGTACGGGATGTTGCGCGTGATCGTTCCCGAGCACCAGTGCTCCGTCAGACTCGAGGAGCAGAGGACGTACGGATATTCGTCCGGCGTTCCGATCTTCTGCAGTTCCGGAATACGCGGATAGATGACGCAGGGGTTGAACTCGGTCTTCTGTCCCTCGTTCATCATATTCTTCGTCGGGCTTTCGACCGGCTCATAGAACTCAGGCATAGGACCGTCCACGGGTACATAGGAATGATCGCGTGTCTCGCCGTTCTCCACATCGCTGTGCTCGGCGGCAAAGAGACGCGCAAAGCCTTCGGCGTTCATGCGGAACGGCTTCTGCCCGCCGGGCGTATTCGGGCCCTGCGTGCGGTCGGCAACGTCGGGAACGTCGTAACCGTCCCATATGCCCTTCTCCTCGTCCCACCAGACGATCTTCTGTCCGGGACGTACGGGCTTGCCGTTCTCGTCGCAGGAGGCACGGTTGTAAAGCATATGAATGTTGTCGGGCCAGACCCACGCGTAGTTCGGATAGATGCCCATACCGCCGCGATCTTCTTGTCCGCGCCGCTTTGTCATATTGACACCGTCACCGAACACGCCCGTAAAGATCCACATACCCGCCATCGTCGTGCCGTCGTCGCGGATCTCGCGGATGCCGCGCAGGAGATGCCCATCCTTCAGATCGTAGCCGTTGCACTCCTTCATGATGTTCTCGACGTACGCCTCTCCGTTTGCCTCGGGATCGCCGTAGTTCCATGTGAGAAGCTTGATCGTGTTGTCCTTCGGATCCGTGGAGTCCTTGTAGAGCGAGACGATGCGCTTCCAGAGCTTGTCGCAGATCCAGTAGTCGGGACGCGAGTCGTTCGTCGGATCAGGCCCCTTCATGCGCCACTGAAGCATGCGCATAGAGTTCGTCATCGAGCCGCAGCGTTCGAGGTAGGAACCCGCCGGCAGGAAGATGACCTCGGTCTTGATGTCCGCCGGATTGTCGCCCGGACGCTCCCAGAACGCCGCCGTCTCGTTGACGAAGACATCCTGCACGATGAGTGTGTCGAGGTTCTTGAGCCCCTTGTTGACGATTGTGAGGTTCGCGTTCGTCATCTGCGGGTTCTGGCCGCAGACGTAGATGCACTTGACGATGCCCGCCATCGCCTTTTCAAACATAATATACATGGAATCGTTGTGCGTACCGTTGCGGATCGGCAACGCATTAAACATGTAATCGTTCGAGGCATTTGCCGCATCACCGAACCATGCCTTGAGCAGGTTCTTGAGGAACTTCGCGCGGAACGTACCGTTGTGATGCGTCCACTTCGCAAGCGTATCATCCACATGCGTCGGATAGGAGAGGTATGCGGGATAATACTGGAACATAATGCCGTAGTCCGTCGAGGACTGCACGTTCGGCTGTCCGCGCATTGCGTCAATGCCGCCGCCCGAGACACCGATGTTGCCCATCAGCAGCTGGATGATCGTAAAGCAGCGGATATTCTCCACGCCGATCGTGTGCTGCGTCATACCGAGTGCATACATCATGACGGTCGGCGTGATCGTCGAGAAGAGCTCCGCTGCCTTCTTGATATCCGCCACAGGCATCCCCGTAATCGCCGATGCCTTCTCGAACGTGTAGCGTGAGAAATGACGCGCAAGGTGATCCATGACCGTGCCCTTCGCCGCCATCGTAGGGGCTTTCACCGGCTTGCCGTTCGCATCGAGCTTGTAGCCCCACGTCTCCTTGTTGTAGGTGCGCGTCTTCTCGTTATAGCCGGAGAAGATGCCAGCATCGAAGTCAAAGTCGTCGCGCAGGAGGCAGAAGGCGTTCGTGTTGCGGCGCAGATAGTCGGCATCGTATTTCTTATTCTGAATAATATAATTGATAAGTGCTCCGAGGAATGCGATGTCTGTGCCTGGACGAAGCTGGAAGAAATGATCTGCCACGCGCGAGGTGCGGGTATAGCGCACGTCGACATGAACGATGATGGCACCGTTGTCCTTTGCCTCCATGACGTTCTTCATCGCCATCGGATGACACTCCGCCATGTTCGAGCCTTCGATCCAGATCATCTTCGCGTGCTTGAGGTTGTACCACGAGCCTGTCATTGCGCCGCGCCCAAACGCCGCATTGAGTGCCGGCGGTGTCGTCGCATGGCAGACACGCGTCTGGTTGTCAATGAAGACAACACCGAGTGCACGCGCCATCTTGATCAGCTGGTAGCACTCCTCATTGTTGACCTGCGAGCCGCCGACAAATCCGATGGCATCCGTACGGTTGCTCATGAACTTGTAGCCGTTCGCCTCGTCTTGACCGACCCAGTTCTCATCGCGCGCCTTCTTCATAGCACGTGCTGCGCGGTCGATCGCCTCCTCCCAGCTGATCTCCTCCCAATGATCACTGCCGGGCGCACGGTACATCGGGCATTTCGGGCGGAGCTCCGCATTCGGAATATGCCCGTAGCCGATTCCCTTCGGGCAGAGGCCTCCGCGATTCACAGGGGCATCCGCCGCACCTTCGAGGTTGATCAGTTTGCCGTCCTTGACATAGCCGATCGTGCCGCAACCGCAGCCGCAGAAGTGGCAGACGGAGGTAAATTCCCGACCGCCCGTCAGCTTGTACTCTTTCGCCGCCGCCTCGACCTTGCCGACGTCCAGACCGAGACTTGCAAGTGCCAGCCCGACGCCGCTTAGCCCGGTGGCTTTCAAAAAGTCACGTCTGCTAAGGTTCATCGTGATTCTCCTTTCATATCGGCGGAAATCCGCCGACAGGCTCTCCTAAACCTTATAAATGATTACATCTATGAAAAACGGGGAAATCCCCTGTTTTCACCTAAAGTACAATGCGCTCGGGGTTCGTGTATACACAGAACGAACCAGGTGCCATACGCGCACACAGCGTAATGCCGAGTTTGCGTGCAACATCGAGCGAGAGGGTGGTCGGTACGGACTTCGCCGCAACCGCCCCGATGCCCATGCGCCCGAGTTTCAGCATCATCTCCGAGGAGCAGCGTCCGCTGAAAACGATGATTTTATCGGTAATCTCCACGTGGTTCTTGAGCGCCCAGCCATAGAGTTTGTCAAAGACATTATGACGGCCGACATCCTCACGGAAGACGAGGATTTTCTTGTTCTCCTGATCGTAAATGACCCCACTGTGTACGCCGTTCGTCGTGTCGTGCGTCTTGGAGAGGTGCGCGAGCAGCTCATCCGCCGTCGCGAGAATATCCGACGCATGAAAACGTACGTCACGTGGACGCTCGAAGATCTCCTCGGGGCGCAGTTTCAAAATTTTGCGTGCTGAGAAGTAGCGGGGATTCTTGACGGCCTCCTCTGCCCAACGCTGCGCGTCCTCCGTTGTTGTGACCGAGGCGCGGAGGTGCTCTGCATCCACCGTCAGCTCTGTGATATCGTCATACGTGCGGATGCGCCCCATCTGGGCGAGCATCCCGATGACAAGATCCTCGAAGTCAAGGGGCGAACAGAATGCCGTGGTGAAGTTCTCTCCGTTGAGGTCAATGTCGAAGTAGACCTCCTCGGAAGTATATTTATGATCGGGGACGAACGCATTCTTCTCCGATACATAGCGGGTTACGGGTACATCGATAAAGTCACTGCGCTGAATTTCCATTTCCCAGTCTTTCCATTCCAATCATTACATCATCAAAAACATCTCACCGTCTGCACCGTAGAGTGGCCGTCCCATCAGGAAGAGCGCAAGGCGCACGGCGGTATCCATATCGTCGAGGTCAAACTTCAGGACATCTGTATCAATGCTGCGCCCCTTTGCAAAATAAGCGACAATGCGTTCGTCGATTTCCGGCATCCCCAAACCACGGTCGAGGAGTAACGTAGGCAGGACACCGCGTGAACGGCTCTCCGTTATATATAAATCCACACTATTAGGAATTATTTTCGCGATAAGATTCTGAAAATCCTGCCGAGTCCTCGTTTTTTGCTGAATAAAATATCCGTCAGGAGAACTTACGGCAACCGCCTCCGCTCCCGCTGCCGTGAACCGCGCTGTATCCTTACCCGCCGTGTCAAGCTGAAATCCGTGACTGTCGCTCTTGATAACCGCCGTGCGCACACCGCGCTCGTGCAGGAGAGGGATCAGCCGCTCGATAAAGGTAGTCTTGCCCGTACCCGAGGCAGGTGCGGCAATGGAGAGAATGGGACACGCGCGCTGCTCGTTCGCGAGACGACCGCATGCAAGCCGATAGGCGGCGGGTGTATTCACATTGAAGAACAGCCCTGCGTCTACCGTGAGCGGAAGTTCCCGCACGACGAGTTCCCGCAGGATGATGCCGAGCTTGCGGTCACCTCGTGCAATCGCGGCGGCAAACGTCATGCCTGCATCCCGTCGGTAGAGTGCGGTAAGCGGCTGCCAGTAGCCGAGGAGGGTCGGCAGTACGACCTGCGTCTCTCCCTCTGCCTCCGGCAGGAGTGCCCGTACCAGCTCGAAATCGTAGAAGGGCATATCTGCCGAGAGGACGAGCGCCCACTCCGTCTTCGCAGCCCCAAGACCTGCTGCAATCGCCGCCGCAGGTCCCTGCGCGGGGATTTCATCCGTGACGAGCTGCACCCCGTATTCCTTCGCGAGTGCCGTGAGATCACTGCGCTCGCCCTCGGCCGCAAGCACGATGGAGCGGAATCCCGCCGCGCGTCCCTTGCGGAGCGTGCGTGCAAGCAGCGATTCACCATCCAGCGGCAGGAAGCGCTTGTCCCGCCCCATGCGTGTACTCTTGCCGCCTGCCGCTACAATGAGTGTCAGATCGGAGAGATTCATCGCGCACACTCGCCCGTATCGCCGCGCAGGATCTCGATGCCATGCTGCAGCTGCGGCAGGATGAAGCCCAGGCACTCGCGCACCGCTTTTTCACTGCCCGGCAGGTTGACAATCAGCGTGCGCTTTTTGATGCCCGCCGCTGCACGCGTGAGCATGGCGCGCGGCGTCACCTGCATGGAGAGAGCTCGCATTGCCTCGGGGATGCCCGGGGTCTCGCGCTCGATGACCTCACGCGTCGCCTCAGGTGTGACATCCCGCATAGAGAAGCCCGTGCCGCCCGTCGTGAGGACAAGCCCCACGCCGCGCTGTGCCCAGAGCTCCATCTCGCGTTTCAGCTCCTCCTTCTCATCGGGGACGATGTTGAAGCCCGCGACATGATACCCCGCCTCCGTCAGCATCTCCCGAATCGCCGCACCGCTCGCATCCTCGCGTTCGCCACGTGCGCCCTTATCACTCGCCGTAATGACGGCGGCATCGAGCGGAATTTTCTCCGTCGTGATCTCCATTTTATCCCCGACCGTTACCCATCCGCCGTGGAGCACGCGTGCAAAAACGCCCTCGCGCGGCATGATGCAGTCGCCGACCTGATGGTAGATCTGGCAGTGGCTGTGACACTCCTTGCCGATCTGCGTGATCTCGAGAAAAACATCCCCGACGCGCAGGCGCGTGCCGACGGGCAGCTCCTTGAATCGGAATCCCTCGGCAACGACATTCTCTCCAAATGCACCAAAGTCCACATCCGCGCCGCGTGCACGGAAATCGTCGATCTCGCCAAGACCGAGAAGGCTTACCTGACGATGCCAGTCGCCCGCATGGGCATCGCCGTCGATGCCGAACTCCGTCATGAAGAAAACGCGATCCAACGCGTGCTTCTGCGTCCCACGCTTCTCACTGATGCAGAGTGCTCGGATCTCTCCCATATTAACCCCCCACCTGATACATGGCGCGTTGATCACGCGTCTCTGTGTCCATCTCGAAATAGTGTTCCTCTGGCTTTTTCCAGACCGCATGTGCGATTGCATCCGTCAGCTGTGCATCCGTCGCTCCACCGCGCAGGAGTGCACGCGTATCCAGTCCCGCACTGCTGTAGAGACAGAGTTTCAAAAAGCCCTCTGCCGTCAAGCGCACACGGTTGCATGTCGCACAGAATTTGTGCTCCATCGCGTCGATAAAACCGAGTGCACCCGCAAATCCCGCAGGTTTTACATAAGCGGCGGGTCCTGTTGGAACAGCCCCCTCATGCGCCGCCTCCCCAACAGGGAGCAGTGCGCCGAACGCATCCCGCAGACGCGCCCGCACCTCGTCCATGGGCACGCCGCGATAGCCCTCCGTGCGGGCACAGCCGATCGGCATGAGCTCGATGAAGCGCATTTTAATCGGATAGTCGCGTGCAATCGCCGCGAGTGTCGTGATCTCATCGTCGTTTATGCCTGCAATCGGCACGCAGTTCATCTTGACCTCGATGCGTGCCTCCCGCGTCAGACGCTCCAGAGCCTCCATCACCGCACCGAACATTGGCCGCCGCGTGATGGAGAAGAACTTGCCGCCGTCGAGCGTGTCGAGGCTGAGGTTCACTGCGTCAAGCCCCGCATCGAGCAATTCATCCATCATCTCGCCGAGCAGCACACCATTCGTCGTAATAGCAACCGTCTCAATGCCCGGTGTCTCCTTCAGCCCACGCACGAGATGTACGATGTCGCGGCGCACAAGCGGCTCACCGCCCGTCAGGCGCACCTTGCGAATGCCCATCTGTGCGAGCGCACGCACATCGCGCAGAATCTCCTCATAGGAAAGGATATCCGCATGGCGCAGCTTTTTCACGCCGTGCGCGGGCATACAGTAGCGGCACCGCAGATTGCAGCAGTCCGTCACCGAAATGCGCAGATATTCAATTTTCCGCTGAAACTGATCCTGCATAATAGCCTTCTTCTATCTATAATCCTCTATCCAACTATGTGACGAGGGTGTTGATTTCCCTAAGCGAACCCTAGTGGAGCAAACGGAGGAAAGCGTGCGACCCGCCCCCTGCGGATTTCTTTCGTTCAAGCGAAGCGCGTTTAAGAAGTCCGCAGGTATTTAGGCGAATAAGTACGCGACCGTTTGCGTAACTAAGCGTTCGCGTGGGAAGTCATCAGAGAATCACAACCTCTACCTCTGTCCCTGCCGCCAGCGGCTTCGTCCCCGCCGGCACATCCACGAACGCATCGCAGCCCGCCGCCGAAAAGAGCGAGCCGGACTCATGCTGATCGGGCAGCGAGACGCGCCCGTCTGCCTCCATCCGCGCACGCAGGAAGCGACGTCCGAGGCATGCCTTGGGGAAGGCATCTGCGAGCACACCGCGCCGCCGCGCGGGCAGCACATCCGTTTGTCCCGCAAGGTACAGCAGCGCGGGCTTTGCCATCAGCTCGAACGTCGCAAACGCCGCGAACGGATTCCCCGAGAGCGCAATGCCGAGCATCTTCCCGCGCGTATAGGCAATCGCGGGCGCCCCCGGCTTCATGCAGACGCGCCAGAAGAGACGCTCTGCGCCAAGCGCAGGCACGACGCCGTGCATGATGTCCTTCTTGCCCACGGACACACCGCCCGAGGTCAGGAACACGTCCACCACATCCGCATAAGAAGCGATGACCTCTGCCGCTTTGTCAATATCATCCGGCACAGAGCCGACAACCGTCACCTCTGCGCCGAGCTCCTTCAGGCGCCCTGCGAGCAGATAGAGATTGCTGTTGTAGATCTTGCCGGGGCGGAGCGGCTCTCCGGGCTGAAGCAGCTCATCGCCCGTGCTCGCCACCGCGACGCGCACCCGCCGATAGACACACACCGTTCCATAGCCCTCACTTGCAAGCACCGCCAGGTGTGCCGCACGAATGCGCTGTCCCCGACGAATGAGCACGGTCCCCTTCTTGATATCCTCACCCGCATAGCAGTAGTTCTCGTACGACTCGGAGGTGAACGGAACGCAGATCGTGTCCCCATCCTCGCGCACATCCTCCTGCCGTACCACGCAGTCGCAGCCCTTCGGAATCGCACCCCCTGTCATGATGCGGACGCATTCACCCGCGTCGACCGTGCCGGCGAAGAAATCTCCCGCGCACTCCTCCGCGATCACGCGCAGAGCGACCGGACGCTCTGCCGTCGCCGTGCGCGTACTCGATGCTGCAAAGGTATAGCCGTCGAGCGGCGAACGGTCGAACGGCGGGTTGTCAAACCCCGCACGCACATCCTCCGCCGCGACACGTCCCACAGCATCCAGCAGGGGAACGCGTTCCGTTTCCGCAACCGGTGTCGCATGTGCAAGCAGCACCTCTACTGCCTGTTCGAGTTCGATGTCCTGCATCGTAGCCGTCCCCTCCTTGATGTTCATACACATATCTTTATACAAAATATTCGTCTCTATGTCTGTGCGAAATATTACATTTCACTTTCCGAACGGACACACGGGATAGTGGCACACCTTGCACTCCATGCAGAGTCCACCGATGCCGAGGCGCGTGATTTCGCGCCTCGTCCACTCACTGCCCGCAATCACGCGCGGCATAATGATATCAAAGATCGTTGCGGGCGAGTACATGACGCAGCCCGGCAGCCCCATGATCGGTACACTGCGCCCGTCCTTCTCGTAGTAAGCAAGCAGGAACATCGCACCCGGCAGCACGGGTGCGCCGTACGTCACCACGCGTGCCCCCGTCGCACGAATCGCGGCGGGCGTGCGATCGTCGGGATCGACGCTCATGCCACCTGTACAGAGTACCATGTCCATGCCGAGAGTAAGCAGTTCCTCAATCGCCGCACGCGTATGCTCCGTCCCATCATCTGAGAGACGGTGCTCGTCTACCTGCAGTCCAAACGCGCGCAGTTTGCTGTCAATGACGGGCGTAAAGGTGTCCTTGATGCGTCCGTGAAAGACCTCAGAGCCCGTCGTCACAACGCCGACCTTCATTTTTCTGTATGGCAAAATGCGCAGCAGGGGCTCCGTGCCCGCCGTTTTGCGCACCGTTTCCATAATATCCTTTGCAATGACGAGCGGAATGACGCGCATCCCTGCGAGCTTCGTGCCCGCCTTGACGGGGAAGTGCTGTGCGATCGTCGCAATCATCACGTCCGTGATGTCGTTCACAGCGTCGAGCGCATCCTCATTTACCTCGAACACGCCCGCGACCGTCGATGTCAGCTCAATCTTACCTTCCTTCGGCTCGCTCGCCGTCATGTATTCACTTTGGCAAAGATCTCGCAGAATCGCCGCCGCATCGTTCTCGTGCAGCATATTTTCGTCATCTTCCCAGACGTAAATATGCTCCTTACCGAGCCGCAGCAGCACCTCGACATCCTCGGTGCGAATCACATCGCCCTTGCGAAACCGCGCGCCCTTGCGCTCTCCGCGCACAATCTCCGTGATGTCGTGGCAGAGGATCATCCCCACGGCATCCTGAACACGAACCTCCCTCATCGCTTTTCTCCCCGCTCCATCGGTATGTATTTACGAAAACATACTGTATACAATACACATTTGTGATCAAACTCGAACGGTCTTCGCGACAAACTAATCTCTACTTAAAAACCATTCTCATTTATATATTCTTCTTATTGATTATAACACATAAAATAAATTTTCTCTATGATTTTTCGTAAATGAGAAAGGTTTTTTGCGCCCTTTGTCCCTCTTTTCTGTAACAGAAGATTGCGCGCAAACGATTGATTTTCAATGCGAGTTACGCTATGATTAAAACATTCGGTCAGAAAGGAGGAATACACATGCCGAACGCAGGACTGACGCACTTCGATGAGGGCGGCGCCGCGATCATGGTGGATGTCAGCGGCAAGGAGAAGTCGCACCGCGAGGCGATTGCAAGCGGACGCATCTATGTGAGCGATGCGGTCTATGCCGCCATCGAGGGAGGCACTGCGGCGAAGGGTGATGTACTCGGCGTTGCACGCATCGCAGGGATCATGGCGGCAAAGCGCACGTCGGACACCATCCCGCTCTGCCACCCGCTGCCGCTCGCCAAATGCACGCTCGACTTCGCGCTTGAGGAGATTCCGCGCCGCGCCGTACGTGCGACTGCGACTGTAAAGGTCACAGGCGAGACGGGGGTCGAGATGGAGGCACTGCACGCTGTGAGCGTTGCACTCCTCACAATCTACGATATGTGCAAGGCAATTGACAAGCGCATGGAGATCGGAGACATTCATCTCGAGCGCAAGTCCGGCGGCAAGAGCGGCACATTTGTCCGCTGATTCGGGGAAAGGTCAGCTTTTCCAACACACACTCCGAGCAAGGATTATCTAAGGCAAATTTGCTACGATGCCTTGCCTGACGGATTCCGTCACGGGGTACGACTTGGAAACGGTCGTGCCTACTCTATTTCGTAAAGGAGAATACAATCATGAAACTCAGGAACTTACTTACGGCGGGTCTCACCGCCATGGCACTCTTTACCGCCGGCTGCGTTGGCGGCGGCGACAGTGCGAACAAGATGGACACGCCGAAGGAGGGTCCCGTCGAGTTGCAGGTCTCTGCGGCAGCGAGCCTCACGGACGCGATGAAGGAACTCAGCGGCATGTATGAGAAGGAGCACGGAAATACGAAGCTCGTCTTCAACTTCGGCAGCAGCGGTGCGCTTCAGCAGGCGATTGAGAACGGCGGAGCTGCCGATGTCTTCGTCTCTGCCGCACAGAAGCAGATGAATGCGCTCGATGAGAAGAAGCTGCTTGCAGACGGCACGCGCGTCGATCTCCTCATCAACGACGTGGTTCTCATCACGGCGAAGGACAGCAAGCTGAACCTGCCCGACTTCAAGGCAGTGCTTGACCCGCAGGTCGCACACATCGCACTCGGTGAGCCGAAGGGCGTGCCCGTCGGACAGTACAGTGAGGAAGTCTTTACGAAGCTCGGCATCCTCGACGATGTGAAGGCACGCGCCGTCTACGGCTCGGATGTCCGTCAGGTGCTCGCGTGGGTCGAGACGGGCGATGCGGACTGTGGCGTCGTCTACGCGACGGACGCAGCTGTCTCGGACAAGGTGAAGGTCACCGCCGTTGCCCCTGCCGATACGCACAAGCCCATCGTCTACCCCGCTGCCGTCCTCAAGGATGCGAAGAACATGAAGGAGGCAAAGGACTTCCTCGCGTTCCTTCAGACCGATGCCGCAAAGAAAGTCTTTGAGAAATACGGCTTCAAAGTGAAGTAATGGCAGACGAAACACTATCCCCACTCATCATCTCACTGGAGGTTGCGGGTCTTGCGACGGTCATCACCTTCTTCGTCGGCATCGCTCTTGCCTATGGTGTCCTGCAGATCCGTAGCCGCCTCGCGGGCACGATCGCCGACGCCGTGATTACCCTGCCGCTCGTCCTGCCGCCGACCGTCGTCGGATTCTTCCTCCTCTACTTTCTCGGGAAGCGCAGTGCCATCGGGAGCGCCCTGCTCTCCATCGACCTGCCGCTCGTCTTTACCTGGCGTGCGGCGGTCATCGCAGCGGTCATCGTGAGCCTCCCGCTCATGTACCGCACGGCACGCGGCACATTCGAGGCGATCGACCGCAATATGGTCCATGCGGCACAGACCCTCAGCGTCAGCAACTGGCGCATCTTCTGGCGTATCATTCTGCCGAATGCACGGCACGGCATCCTCGCGGGGCTCGTCCTCTCATTTGCCCGTGCGCTCGGCGAGTTCGGCGCGACCATCATGTTCGCGGGCAATATTCCGGGGCGTACGCAGACCATGTCCACCGCTATCTATGCGGCTGTGCAGGCGAACGACTACGACCTCGCCTTTCGCTGGGCGATCATCATCTCCCTCTTCTCGCTCTTCTTTATCGGAGCGATGAACCTGTACCTCAAACGGGAGGTGCGTGAATGAAGCTCGTCGTCAACATCGAAAAGCGCCTGCGCGACTTCACGCTTGCGGCAAACTTTACGCTGACAGACACAACGCTCGCACTTCTCGGCGCATCGGGCAGCGGCAAGAGCATGACGCTTAAGTGCATCGCGGGGCTCGAGCGTCCCGATCGCGGACAGATTGTCCTGAACGAGCGCATCCTCTTTGACAGTGAAAAGGGCATCAATCTCCCGCCGCAGGCGCGGAACGTCGGCTACCTCTTTCAGAACTACGCCCTCTTTCCGAACATGACCGTACGCGAGAACATCATCTTCGCGTTGGACGGCACGCGTGAGGAAAAGGAGCGTATCTTCAAAGAGAACGTCGCACGGTTCTCGCTGGAAGGGCTCGAAAACGCCTATCCGGCAGAGCTCTCGGGCGGACAGCAGCAGCGCGTCGCCTTTGCACGTATCCTCGCACGCGGCGCGGACGTGCTGCTCCTCGACGAGCCGCTCTCCGCGCTCGATACGCACCTAAAGTGGCAGATCGAGATCGCCCTGCGCGAGATCCTCGCCATGCAGGACATCTCAGCAATCCTCGTCACGCATGACCGCGATGAGGCGTTCCGCATCGCGCAGGAAATTGCAACCGTCGATCGCGGACACCTTACGACGCCGATGGACAAGCACGAACTCTTTCGGAATCCGGGCACATGTGCCGCGACCACGCTCACGGGCTGCAAGAACATCTCTGCCGCCCGCCGCGTGGACGAAACGCACGTCACGGCGACCGACTGGGGCATCACGCTCCGCGTCGCCGACGCGACGACGAACGTGCGCCACATCGCCGTCCGCGCACACTATCTCGTACTGGCATCGGAAAGCGATGCGGATGCACTCCCTGCACGCATCGCCGAGGTCATCGAGAGCACCTTTACCTACATCGTCATGCTGCGCTTCGCCGATGGAGCGATGCCCATCCGCTGGGAAATCGACAAAGCAACGTGGCACGCACACGAAGCCGGCATCGGCGATACATTGCATTTCAACTTCCCCGTTGAGGAGCTTATGCTTCTAAGAGACTAGGAACACTCTAAAACGTAAAAATCCCGAACGATGACAAACTTGCCACCGTTCGGGATTTTCTATGCGATTTTGTCCAACTTCCCCGCCGTCATGGTATAGGCAGCGTCGGCATACGCCGCCGCCTCACGCTCGTGCGTGACGAGGAGGACGGCCGTGCCCGCGTCGGCAGTCTCACGCAGGAGAGAGAGGACACTCCTCGTATTCTCCTCATCGAGGTCGCCCGTCGGCTCGTCCGCGAGGAGGATGCCCGGTTGCATCACGAGTGCCCGCGCAATCGTTACGCGCCTGAGTTCCCCTCCCGAGAGTTCCGACGGCGCGACCGACGCGAGCTTACGGATGCCGAGACGTTCCATCAGCACATCGGCACGCACGGCAGCAGTCTCCTGCTGCCCCGTCAGCAATGCGGGCAGCAGGATGTTCTCGCGCACCGTGAGCGCGGCGAGCGACATCAGACGCTGCGGAGCGATGCCAATGCAGCGGCTGCGCAGACGGGTACGTGCATCCTCCCCCATCGCATAGAGGTCCAGATCATCCACGAGGACGCGCCCCGTCACGGGCTTCATCAGCCCACCGAGGATATGGAGCAGCGTGCTCTTTCCGCTGCCTGAACGCCCCGTCACCACTGTAAGAGTCCCCGCCGCAAGACGGAAATCCGTCTCCTGCACCGCTATGAAATAGCCATCCTTTGCACTATAGCGCAAAAAATCCTGACTAATTTTCTCCGCACGAAGTTCCATCATCCATCCTCCCGCAGCATCTCACTGATCTGCGTATTCGTCACGCGCCCCACCGTCCACGCTGCTGAGAGGGTCCCCGACAGGATCGCCACAGCGAGTGTATTCACGGCGAGCATGGCGATCGTTCCGACATCCGGCAGGAGATAGGGACGCATCAGCCCCTCCTTCATGAGTCCGGCAAACGGCAGCAGGACAAGTGCGCCGATGGCGATGCCTGCCGCTCCGCCTGCCGCCGAAGTAATGACCGCCTCCGTCAGCATCAATCGCAGCAAGAAGGAGCGTGTTGCGCCCGCGATACGCAGGATCAGGAACTCACGCCTCCGCTCCCGCGCCGACAGATGAAAGCCAATGCCAAGAATGACAACGGCAATCATCCAAACAAATGCAATCAGGACACCGACCGTTTCGAGAATGCCGCCGAGCCCCGCCTCCACATGATGCACCATCCCATGCGCTGGCTTCGCTGAGAGCGCAGGATACGTCTGGTTGATGGCAGCCGCGAGCCCATCGGGCGTGAACCCCTCCGCTGTCCGAATCATCACGGCAGAGATGGCATTTCCCGTGGGAATCCCTTGGAAATAATCGAAGTCAAGCGATGCTGCATTTGCCATCATCGCACGCATCGTCTCCATATTCGTATAGACTGCCGTATCCATCCCCGTTCCTGTCGGACTTAGTCGCCCTACCACGCGGCATGGTGTGTTGTAAAATGTCAGCATCGCATCCGCAGGAACCGATATACCGCTGCCGACGAGGATGTCCCCGAAGCCCATCTCCGCAGCACGGCTCTCCTGCATCCATGGGCGAATCGTGAAATCGGTCGCGGGGTCAAAGCCGATCAGCTGCACCGCCACCGAGCAGCACCCCGCATGCGCCGAGGCGAGAAAAAACTGTGGTGTTGCCTGGGCAACGCCCGCCATTCCGCGCAGTTCATCCAGATAACGCGCCTCCATATAGAAATGCGCAGGCACGCCCTGTACAAGCACTCCCTCGAGCGCCTGTGCCTCTCCTGCCTCCTTCGGCAGCACCACAACATCTGCCCCAAGCCGCTGCTGAAAGCGCATGAGCCCCCCTTGAAGGCCGAGCAGAACCTCGGAGCCGCCGAAGATCACGAGTGCGAGAATTGACACCAGCACTGCAAGTGCGGCGAAGCGCGTCGTATTCCTGCGGCAGGTGCGCATAGCAAGCAGATATGCGAAGTTCATCCGTTCTCCCCTTTTTGATAGACATAAATATCAGCAGCAGCAAGCAGCACATTCAGCAGGGAGAGTATTGTCACCGCCGGCTCCATCACCGTATGGCAGTGCATCGTCTCCATCATGCAGAGATCGATAAGATGATCCGGCACAGCGAATGCCAATACAGAGACCGGAATCACGGCAAGTGAGAGGCCGATCTTGACCTGTGTGCGCGGAATGACAAGGTGCATGAGGGCAATCACAACAAGTACTGCCGCAATCCCAATGAGTGCCTGCCCCGCCCAGTGGCACGTCATCCACGAGCCGTCGGGACGCGCTTCACAGGGCACAAATACCGTCTGTATGCCGACAAAAAAGATAAGATTCAGCACCAGGAGCAGGATATCCGTAATGCCCCACCTGCGTTTCTTTTCATTCATAACTAACAACTCCTTCGATGAGATCAATCGTCTTCACATCGTAGCAAAATTAAGAATAATTTTCAATGATTTTTTCAACAAATACAAAAGGAGCCGCAAATAATTGCGGCTCCGAATTTACGAATGGCAGGGGTAGCTGGACTCGAACCAACGCATGCGGGATTCAGAATCCCGTGCCTTACCAACTTGGCGATACCCCTGTGTCGCTTGCGGCAACATGGAGAATTATAACGGATACCATACTGCTTGTCAAGGAATTTTTTAACGTAAACGAAATAAATCACGCCCGCTTGCGCATTTCCTCCGGTGTCTCCTCCTCCGCCTCCTGTTCGAGCGCAAGCACCGCCTGCACGAGGATTGCACACTCGAGGCGCTTTTTCTGGATCTCACAGCCGAGCTCGTACGGATGGCGGATATCCCCGTGGAATAGGTCAGCGTTCGCATGGCAGCCGCCGCTGCAGTAAAACCGAGCCCAGCAGTCACGGCACAGCGGCTTGTTCAGCACATGGGAGTTGCGGAAATACGTCGGCATCTCCATGCTCTCCACGCCCGTAAAGACCGACCCGAGGCGATAGCCCTCGCGCCCGACGAACTGATGGCACGGGTAGAGATCACCGTTCTCCGCCACAGCGTAGTATTCATGTCCCGCGCCGCAGCCCGCAAGGCGCTTCGCCACGCACGGACC
This sequence comes from Selenomonas sp. oral taxon 138 str. F0429, assembly GCF_000318175.2. NCBI lineage: Bacteria > Bacillati > Bacillota > Negativicutes > Selenomonadales > Selenomonadaceae > Selenomonas > Selenomonas sp. oral taxon 138. The sequence goes on from NZ_KB290930.1 coordinate 167,563, forward strand.
GTGATTCAGATCCATATTGAAGTGGAAGAAGAAGAACCCCTTCCCCGCGCGTACGCGGCTGAGATACGTCTCGGTCAGATGATCGTATTCGGCAAAGATACGCGGCAGATCTGCCTCCGTAAAGCCGAGAGGGCTGTCCTTCAGCACAACCGGCTCCATCGAGAGGATGTCGAAGCCCGCCTCGTTCATCGCGAGCACATCCTTCGTAAAGTCCAGATTCTCGCGCGTGTACGTCCCACGCAGATAGTAGTCGTTGCCGTTGCGCGCGTCCACGAGCTTTTTGAAGTTCTTCATCACGACATCATAGGAACCATTGCCGCGCACATCGGGGCGCATCGCATCGTGTACCTCGCGCCGCCCGTCTGAGGAGAGGACAACGGAGATATTATTGTCATTCAGCCACGCGATATTCTTGTCCGAGAGGAGCATGCCGTTCGTCGTGAGCGTCAGCTTGAACTCCTTGCCCGTCTCCTGCTCGCGCTTTCTAACGTACTCCGTGACCTCCTTCACCGTGCGTAGATTCATGAGCGGCTCCCCGCCGAAGAAGTCGATCTCGCAGTGCTTGCGCGGGCCGCATCCGTTGATGATGAAGTCCACCGCCGCACGCCCAACCTCGGGGCTCATGACGGCGCGGTGTCCGCCATAGCTGCCGCCATCGCCGAAGCAGTACTTGCAGCGCAGATTGCAGTCCTGCGCCACCATAAGGCAAAGCGACTTCACGAGCCCACGCGACTTGAACGTCGGCGGCACGTTGATGTCGGGCGCAAAGAGTGCGCCCGCCGCCATCAGCTCGTGCAGTTCCCCACACGCCTCGCGCAGCTCACTCTCGGGATAACGCCCCGCAAGGCGCGCAATGACCGCCTCGTCATTTGTCCCATCGAAATCATCCATCATATCGTAGATCATCTCGTCAATCACATGGACAGCGCCGCTGTTCACATCGACGAGGATGTGCATATCGTTCTGCTTGAACTTATGCGTTCGGACTTTCATTCCTACTCCTTTATTTCATAAAATACACAGATATTCCGCAACGCAAAGCCTCCCCCGTGCGAGACGGGGGAGGGGGACCGCGAAGCGGTGGAAGGGGCGCTTTGAACGCGCATCACGAACAAAAGCATAAAGGGGCTGCTGCACGAGTCAACAAGACTTCATGCAACAGCCCCGCAGCCGATTCCCCCGCCTTACTTCGCGCAGGGCTGGTTGCCCACCGTGCAGGAAGTCTTGCAGGCGGACTGGCAGGATGCCTGACACTCACCGCAGCCGCCCGTGTAGAGCGTGGACTGCATCGTCGGCTTGTTGACCGTCTTGATGTGCTTCATGACTCATTCCTCCTCAATCGGTCTTCTTCACTGATTTTATCGCATAAATTCCATTTATGCAAGTGATTTTTCACACTCGTCCCAGATGCCCTCCGTACGGCGGATATCCGCGCCGAGTGCAACCAGCTTTGCCACGAGATCATCATAGCCGCGGTCGATATGGTGGATGTAGCCCACGCGCGTCTCACCGTCTGCAACGAGTCCCGCAAGCACCATCGCAGCGCCCGCGCGCAGATCCGTCGCACGCACAGCAGCCCCCGTCAGAGGACGTCCGCCCTCGACGGTCGCCGTCCGCCCGTCCACGCGGATCGCAGCACCCATGCGCTGCAGCTCCTCAACGTGCATAAAGCGGTTCTCGAAGACCGTCTCCGTCACGACACTCGTCCCCTCAGCGACAGTGAGCATCGCCATGAACTGCGCCTGCATATCCGTTGGGAATCCGGGATAGGGCAGCGTCTTGAGGTCGATCGCCTTCATTTTCCCGTCCGCGCGTACGCGGATGCCCGCAATATCCTCCTCGATCTGCGCGCCCGCCTCCTTGAGCTTTGCCACAACGGGCTTGAGATGCTCGCTGATCGCATTCTCGATGAAGACATCGCCGCCCGTCATTGCCGCCGCGACCATGTACGTCCCCGCCTCGATGCGGTCGGGGATGATCGTGTAGTCCGCCGCCATCAGCCCAGGCACACCGTCGATCTTGATCTGATTCGTTCCCGCGCCGCGGATGTGTGCCCCCATGACGTTCAGATAGTTCGCGAGGTCGACAATCTCCGGCTCGAGCGCCGGATTCTCGAGGATCGTCTGCCCCTCGGCACACGATGCCGCCATCATCACGTTCTCCGTCGCACCCACGCTCGGGAAATCGAAATAGATGCGCGCTCCCTTGAGCCCGTTCGGTGCAGAGGCGTGAATCGCCCCCTGCGTGATCTCGATCTGCGCGCCCAGCGCCTCAAATCCCTTGAGATGCAGGTCAATGGGACGCGTTCCGATCGCGCAGCCGCCGGGCAGCGAGATCTCCGCCCGCCCCTCACGGGCGAGCAGCGGTCCCATGATGAGAAACGATGCACGCATCTTGCGCACGAGCTCATAGGGTGCGGAGAGCGTTTCAATCCGCGTTGCATCGATCGTCAGCCGATGCTCTGCGGCAGAGTAATCCGCCTTTACCCCAAGCGAGCACAGCACTGAGGAGATCGTATAGACATCCTCAAGCGCCGGCACATCGTCGAGCACGCTCACACCACGGCTGCCGAGGAGCGCCGCCGCAATGATCGGCAGCACCGCATTCTTCGCCCCGCCGATCTTCACGCGGCCGCGCAGGGGATTGCCCCCATGAATGACCAGTTGTTCCATTCGCCGTTCCCCTCCTTGCGGCTTATTCCTCTACCTTGAGCGTCGCGTGTATCACGTTCTCAATCACATACGGCGCAAAGAATTTTTCCTTCTCTTCCCTCTTCTTCGGATCGGCCAGCAGCGTCACGCGCTTCTCAGGCTCTTCCTTCGCCGCGCGCGCCGACGCCTTTGCCGCCGCCTTCATGCGCTTCTTCATCTCCTTCTCGGAGGTCGGTGCGGGAGCCGCGCCGGGCGCAATGATGATCTCGTTGTTCTGTCCCTGTTCCGCCAGTTCACGCAGGCGATCACCCGTCGATTTGAATTTTTCTTCGTCATCGGGAACCTCAAGCCCCGCCTGCGCGAGCAGCATCAGCGGATTCACGGGCACAAAGCCGCCGCCGCGAATATCCAGATTCAGCGTTCCCGCCGGCTGCGTCTTGGGCACCTTGTAGGGAATGGAGAGCGTCTCTTCCTCCCTCCGATAGGGACGGATCTTCGTTTGGAACGTCACCGTATCCCCCGGCTTCACCGTCATCTTGTCCGGCGTCGCCGAGACCAGCAGCGCCGTCTGCCGCTCGCCGTTCAGTTCCACATCCACATTGACATCGATGAGGTCGGACTCCTGCTCCGCATTCGTCACAATCAGATTCATCGCCTGCAGGAGTTCCGTCACGGCAACCTGCCCGACATCGGCCGGACTATAGTACATATTGCGGCGCTCGAACAGACCGCCCTCGTAGGCGTTCGTACGAATTGCAAAGCGGATGCGCGCGGTGCTGCTGCCGAGTGCATCCGACACACGGCTCATCGCTGCGTAGGCAACACTGCCCGAAAGAATCGGCAGGAAATCCTCGTCGTAGGCGATCTGTGCACCGAACGTCTCCTCCGTCCCAAGTGCATTGTCCTTTACGTGAATCTGCATGGGCACCGAGGTCGGGAATGTCCCGAGAACCCCCGCGATCCCCGTCTCACGATCCTGATTCACGCGCCCGATCACACTGCCGATGTTCGCAATCTTTACACCGTTGCTCTGCCCTGCAATCGTGCCGATGACATCCGCATCCGTCATGAAGTAGTTGACATTCCCCTTGTGCATAAAGGAGTGTCCGAACGCCAAGATCTTCTTGCCGTCGACTGCCGTCACCGTGCCCGTCGCACCGATGCTGAAATCGCCGTAGACGAGCGCCACACCGACGGGCTGACCGCCCGTGAGCGTCGCATCATAGCGTGTGTGCAGCTTGGAACTTGCGCCAAAGCCGCCGAGCGGCAGGAAGGAGGCTCCATTCATTGGAAGGTTGTTCTGCAAATAACGCAGCCCCGCAGCGTTAAATCCCTGCGTAAAGAAATATGCCTTCTCCTCCGCCGCATTTCCAGACTTGGCTTCCGTATCCTCGGAGGCGCTGTCCGTATGTGCGGCAGCAGAAGACTCCTCCGCTGCCGCAGACCTGTCGGAGTTCGTCGCAGTGTCCTCCGTCTTCTCCCCCTTCAGCACCGCGATCATATCGCGCCACTCTGCTTCGCGCTCTTCGCGTGACATCTTCTCAAATGCCTTTTCACGCTCGCGCAGACGGCGTTTTTCCTCCGCCTTCTTGCGCTCCTCGATCTCCTTCACAAGATCGACGGTCGCAATATTCGTCTGATTCTTCACATCCGGCATCGACCAGAGCGGTGTCATATCCTCGATCGGCGTGATGAAAAACGTATAGGGGCTCAGATCCTTCAGTCCCGCTGCGAGCGCACCAACCATGCGATCGCCCACATAGATCGGACTTCCGCTCATCCCTTGGAGCACACCGCCGACATGCTCGATAAATTCACCGCTCGTCCGCGCCATAATCATACGCTGAGAGCCTTTTCCACCCTCCATCACGCCGAGGATCTCAATGGGGAACGTACGGATCTCACCGGACGTATCAAGCACCGTATATGCCGTTCCCTGCATGCCCGCCGTCACCTCACTGTATGGGAGAATTGGAGGCATTGCATGAGTTTCCGGTGTATAAAAATTTATTGTCAACGCAAAAAGAGACGCCGCTACAAGGCGTTTCAAAGAATGTCGCAAAATGTCACCTCAAAAAAATGTGCTACAATAGAGTCTATCTGCTCTATTGTAGCACAGTCAAGAAATTTTCGCTAGTTTTTTCCGTTAGCCCAGTGAATGCTCCAGCTCCTCAAGTGTCTGCTGCTTGCTCTCTCTCCCGAGAATGATAACTGCCCCTGAAATCAATGCAAAAACCGCTGCGAACATCATGAAGATACCGCTCATCGGAAAGGCATTCGCAAGCATCACACCGACGAGCATGGGGGCAATCATGCCGCCAATGCGGCCAAACCCCGCCGCCCAGCCGCTGCCGAGCGCTCGCATCGACGTCGGATACTGCTCCGGCGTATAGGTGTAGATAACGCCCCATGCACCGAGGTTGAAGAAACTCATCGCCGCACCCCAGACGAGGAGCGCCGTGACATCGCCCGCATTTCCGAAGAAATAGCTGCACACACCGCTCAGCAGGAGGAATAAGCCAAGTGTATAGCGGCGCCCGATCACATCCACCAGATACGCCGCCGCATAGTAGCCCGGCAGCTGTGCGAGCGTCATGATGAGCACATACTCGAACGTCTTGACAATCTCGAAGCCTTGCGCATACACAATCGATGGCAGCCACATAAAGATACCATAGTAGCTGAACACAATGCCGAACCACGCGAGCCAGAGCATCGTCGTACGGCGGCGCATCCCCTTCGCCCAGAGCGTCATAAAGCCCGGCGTTTCCACGCGCTCCGCCTCGACTCTGCCCGGTGCGAGCTGATCGAGGAACGGACGCTCCGGCAGCTTCAGCTGTCGCTCAATGTCGCGGATAATCGCCTTTGCCTCATCCACACGCCCCTTCGAGAGCAGATAGCGAATCGACTCCGGCATGTGCAGGCGCAGAAGGAAAACATAGAGGGCGGGCAGCGTACCAATGAGAAATGCCGCCTGCCAGCCAAGCGCAGGAATCAGGAGATAGGCAATGCACGCCGCTGCGAGCCACCCCAGTCCCCAAAAGCTCTCGAGCAGAACAATGAATCGTCCGCGCAGCTTCGCAGGTGCGTACTCGCTCATCAAGGTCGCCGCAACGGGCAGTTCTCCGCCAAGACCAAAGCCTACAAGGAAGCGGAACACAAGCAGCGACTCATAGCTCCACGCCACCGCGCACAGCCCTGTTGATATGCTATAAAGAAGAACCGTGATCGTAAACACCTGCTTGCGTCCAATGCGATCTGCAATCGTACCTGCAAGCACCGCACCAAGCGCCATGCCAATCAGTCCAATGGATCCGATCCATCCCACCTGCGCAGGTGTGAGACTCCACTCTCGCGCAAGCACAGGCAGGACGAACGCGATCAGTCCCGTATCCATCGCATCGAACAGCCACCCAAGTCCTGTCACAGCAAGCAGCTTGTACTGAAATCTGCCAAGCGGCAAATTCTCCAAGCGATCCAAAATCATAAAACAGCCTCCTTCATGGCGTGCAGTCAAGGAATCTCCCATAAGCTGAATAATCAGTGCTTCCTCATCTGTACCGCCGCCCCATACAAAACTGTTCCTATTATAGTGTGAGCATAGTAAAAGTGCAAGAAGAATCTCACATATTATCTTCCGATGTCTCCTTCTTTCCACTCATAAAAATACCATACCCCGTCATCGCAAATCCAAGTCCGACCAGAAAATACGCAGCTGTACTCGAAAAAACATCTTTTTTGTTATTTGCAGAAATTGCAGCTGCCGCCTCCTGTGGATTAGCTGCTTGCCGTGCAAGTTCCAGGTTTTCCTCCATCGGATCAGGAGAAATCGTGAGCATAAGATAGCCGATTCCAAAGAACAGAATGCCTGTTAGTACAACGATCCATTTCTTTTTCATATACACTCCTCCTATAATGACAAAAGACCCGTGAAATCTCACGAGTCTTTTGTTGTGCGGCAACTACCTACTCTCCCACGTCGTCTCCAACGAAGTACCCTCGGCCTTTGAACGCTTAACTACTGTGTTCGGAATGGGAACAGGTGGAACCGTTCAGGCATCATCACCGCATTGCTGAGTGTTGTACACTCAAAACTTCACAGAAGAAACTTCCTTGCAAATGTATTGGGTAAAACTACCTTAGAATGTAGTCAAGCCCTCGACCGATTAGTGCTGGTC
>NZ_KB290930.1:174411-210610 GCF_000318175.2 Selenomonas sp. oral taxon 138 str. F0429
GATGGCGGTGCTGAATATATCAGTGCTACCTTAACAAGTGTATTAGCGTAAACAACATGACTTCGGTCAGTGAAAGAGGGAATAGCTGTGAGCAATCTTGAGGTTGGAATCGTCGGACTGCCGAATGTGGGCAAGAGCACGCTTTTCAATGCGATTACGAAGGCGGGAGCGGAGGCGGCAAACTATCCGTTTTGCACGATTGAGCCGAATGTCGGCGTGGTGGCGGTGCCGGATGCACGACTGAAGGTGCTGACCGATCTCTATCATTCGAAAAAGACGACACCTGCGAGCGTTCGTTTCGTCGATATTGCGGGACTCGTGAAGGGCGCGTCAAAGGGCGAGGGGCTCGGCAACAAGTTCCTCGAGCACATCCGTCAGGTGGATGCCGTGGCGCATGTTGTCCGCTGCTTCGAGAGCTCGGACATCACGCACGTTGAGGGGGCGGTCGATCCGCTGCACGACATCGACATCATCGAGACGGAGCTCTGCCTTGCCGATCTCGAAGCCGTGGAGAAGCGCATGGCGAAGGTGACGAAGCTGCTGAAATCCGGCAGCAAGGAGGCAAAGGCAGAGCACGCCGCGCTTGAGCGTCTGAAAACGGCGCTCGATGAGGGGAAGCCTGCGCGCGAGGTGGAGCTCTCGGACGAGGAGCAGGCGATACTGCGCGATCTGAACCTCCTCACACGCAAGCCGATCCTCTACATTGCAAATGTCGGTGAGGATGAGGCAGCGACGGCGGATGCGGAGAACCCGCATGTGCAGACGGTTAAGGGCTATGCTGCGCGTACGGGCGCGGAGGTCGTGACGGTCTCGGCACGCCTCGAAGAGGAGATTGCAGAGCTGGATGCCGAGGAGGCCGCGGTCTTCCTCGAGGATCTGGGACTCTCTGAGAGCGGGCTTGACCGTCTCATTCACGGCGCCTTCTCCCTGCTCGGTCTCCAGACCTTCCTCACTGCGGGGGAGGATGAGTGCCGCGCGTGGACGATTACACGCGGGACGACAGCGCCGAAGGCGGCGGGCAAGATTCACACGGACTTTGAGCGCGGCTTCATCCGCGCCGAGATTGTGAACTATGACGATCTCGTCACGCTCGGCAGCGTGGCGGCAGCACGCGATAAGGGACTTGTACGCCTTGAGGGCAAGGAGTACGTCATGCGCGATGGAGATGTTGTAAACTTTAGGTTTAATGTCTGATTTTTCCCTGTCACTATAGACAAGCGCAGCATTTTGCGTTAAAATTCATTCGGTCATTTTATGAGGATGTTATGAAAGGAAGTGAAGAGATGGACGATACACCTTTGCAGCCAGACCCATACTTATGCAATCCGTCCTCTCTTCGCCTCTGTGCTTTGCACTGACGTGGGAGGGCGGTCGGAAAGGAGCGCCAACCCTTGCTGCAAATCTATAAATCCATGGAATCCGGCCCCCTTCAGGAGCTATCACTCAAGACGCTCACAAAGGGGGCATGGATCAACATTGTCAACCCGACGCCGTACGAGCTAAAGGTCGTGAGTACGCTGACGGAGGTCGATCCCGACTTCCTGCGCTCGGCACTCGACGATGAGGAGCGGTCACATACAGATGTCGAGGACGACTCGGTCATGATCCTGACGAATGTGCCCGTCTATCGCGGCGAGGACAGCTACGATACGCTGCCACTCGCGATTATCCTCACGGACGAGCACATTATCACCGTCTGCCTCGAGGAAACGCCCGTGATGGCGGAGTTCAACGAGCGCACGGCGAAGCTCTTCCGCACCTATAAGAGGACGCGATTCCTCTTTCAGATCCTATACAAATCCGATGTGTTCTATCTGCGCTATCTGCGCCAGATCAGCAAGCTCTCCGAGGAGATTGAGGATCGTCTGCGCCACGATATGAAGAACAGCGAGATCCTGCGCCTTCTGCAGCTGCAAAAGGGTCTCACATACTTCAATGCGGCACTGCGCTCAAACGGCGCGGTTCTCGACCGCCTCATGCGTCTGCGCACCAACACATCGGTGCATCACATCTTCAAGATGTACGAGGAGGACGAGGATCTCCTCGAGGATGTCATCATCGAGAACAAACAGGCGCGCGAGATGGTGGAGATGTATAGCAAGATCCTTGCCCGTCTCGCGGATACGTTCTCATCGATTGTCTCAAACAATCTGAACCTCGTGATGAAATTCCTGACGGCGATCACGATCATTCTTGCGATTCCGACGGTGATCTCGAGTTTCTTCGGCATGAACGTGCCCGTGCCGTATGAGGGTGATCCGCTCGGCTTTGTCCGCGTGGTCATCATCGCGGTCTGCGTCTCGTCTGCCGTCGTCTATATGCTTTGGCGGAGGGATATGTTTTGATACGCGAGGCGCAGCTCTTGCGCGGGATTATCTTCGGTGATCGGAATACCGATGAATATGTATACATGCCGGCGAGTGAGATCGGAGTCGAACATCCCGTCTATGTGTATGAGGAGGGGATGAAGCGCCGCGACATCGACCTCGCTGAGGCGCTTCATCTCATACGCGTGCGCGATCTCAGACCTACGACACATCCACTTCTCGGACGAACGAGCTGCTGAGGGCAGCTCGTTTTTTGATAGAGCTATTAGATATTTTCATAATAAAAAACGATGAGAAAAATCCGTGATTTCAACTCTTGAGAAAGTGTATCTTGTTTACAAGCCTGTTTTTCCGTTGTATAATAAATAGAAAGTATTGAATCAGTGTTCCTCCATAGATATTCTTTTTGATTCTTTTTATCAAAATGAATGAGAGGGGACAAATTCTTTGCTCATGTGGTTATATTTTAATATTTTTTGGAATGCACGTGCATTTCCATTGAGAGGGGAGCAGTAACATGGCCAAGAAAATGAAGACGATGGACGGCAACACAGCTGCCGGCTACATCTCCTATGCCTTTACGGATGTGGCGGCAATCTATCCGATCACGCCGTCATCGCCGATGGCAGAGCACGTTGACAGTCTTGCTGCAAAGGGAATGAAGAATATCTTCGGACAGAAGGTACGTCTCATCGAAATGCAGTCGGAGGCGGGTGCTGCGGGTGCAGTGCACGGCTCACTCCAGGCCGGGGCACTCACAACGACCTATACGGCGTCGCAGGGACTCCTGCTCATGATTCCGAATATGTATAAGATCGCGGGCGAACTCCTGCCTGGCGTGTTCCATGTCAGTGCACGCGCCATTGCGGCGTCCTCGCTGAACATTTTCGGCGACCATCAGGATGTCATGGCAGCACGCCAGACGGGCGTTGCCATGCTCGCAGAGTCGAGTGTGCAGGAGGTCATGGATCTCGCGGCTGTTGCGCATCTCGTTGCGATCAAGGGGCGCGTTCCGTTCATTAACTTCTTTGACGGCTTCCGTACCTCGCATGAGATTCAGAAGATCGAGGTCGTGGACTATGCTGATCTTGCGAAGATTCTCGACTGGGATGCGGTCAATGAGTTCCGCCGCCGTGCGCTCAACCCGGATCATCCGGTGGTACGCGGTACAGCACAGAACCCTGACATTTACTTCCAGGGGCGCGAGGCGGTCAACCGCTACTACGATGCGATCCCCGCGCTCGTCGAAGAGGCGATGGCCGAGATGACGAAGATCACGGGGCGTGAGCACCATCTCTTCGACTACTACGGTGCACCCGATGCAGATCGCGTCATCATCGCAATGGGCTCGGTCTGCCAGACGGCGGAGGAGGTTGCCGAATACCTCAATGCACAAGGGGAAAAGGTTGGTCTGCTCTCCGTTCACCTCTATCGTCCGTTCTCGGTTGAGCATTTCTTCAAGTATCTCCCGAAGACGGTGCAGAAGGTCGCTGTTCTCGACCGTACGAAGGAGCCGGGATCGCTCGGCGAGCCGCTTTACCTCGATGTCAAGGCGGCGTACTACAGCTCGGGGATGAATCCCGTCATTGTCGGTGGACGCTATGGTCTCGGCGGCAAGGATACGACACCGGATCAGGTCTTTGCGGTCTACGAGGAGCTGAAAAAGGACGAGCCGATGCACGGCTTTACGCTCGGCATCGTTGACGATGTCACGCACCGCAGTCTCACACCGATCCACGGCGATGTCAACCTCACGAAAGAGGGGACGACGGCGTGCAAGTTCTGGGGTCTCGGTTCGGACGGCACGGTCGGCGCGAACAAGAGCGCGATCAAGATCATCGGTGATAAGACGGATATGTATGCGCAGGCATACTTTGCATACGACTCGAAGAAGTCAGGCGGCATCACGATGAGCCATCTGCGCTTCGGCAAATCGCCCATCATCAGCCCGTACCTCATCAACAAGGCAGACTTCATCTCCTGCTCGCAGCAGTCCTATGTCCGCCAGTACGACCTCCTCGCAGGTCTCAAGAAGGGCGGCACGTTCCTCCTCAATACGTTCTGGTCGGATGAGGAGCTGAACACGCACCTACCCGCATCGATGCGCCGCTACATCGCCTCCAACGACATTCAGTTCTACACGGTGGATGCGGTTCACATCGCCCGCGAACTCGGTCTCGGCGGTCGCTTCAATATGGTCATGCAGTCGGCGTTCTTCAAGCTTGCGAACATCATTCCCATCGACGACGCGGTCAAGTATCTCAAGGATGCAGTTGTCACATCCTATGGCAGCAAGGGCGAAAAGGTCGTCAACATGAACAACGGTGCGATCGATCACGGCATCGAGTCGCTCCATCGCGTGAATGTTCCTGCCGAGTGGAAGGATGCTGTCGATGAGGAGGTTCCGGTCAACGCAAAGACACCGGAGTTCATCACGAAGGTTCAGAACGTCATGAACCGTCAGGAGGGCGACAAGCTCAAGATCTCCGAGCTGCTCAGCATGGAGGACGGTACGTTCCCTGTTGGCGGTACGGCATTTGAGAAGCGCGGTACGGCGATCTCTGTCCCCGTATGGCGTCCGGAGAAGTGTATCCAGTGTAATCAGTGCGCCTTTGTCTGCCCGCACGCAACGATTCGTCCTGTGCTGACGACGGATGAGGAGCTTGCAGCAGCACCCGAGGGGATGCAGTCCGTGAAGTCGCGTCCGGCGAAGGGGTTGAACCTCACGATTGCCGTCTCGACGCTCGATTGCCTCGGCTGCGGCAACTGTGCACAGGTCTGCCCGGGCAAGGCGCTCGATATGACGCTGCTCGACGACAACCTCCGCGATGCGCAGAAGTACTTTGACTATGGCGTGGACACGGAGAAGGTCTCGGTCAAGAACGTCCCGATGAAGAAGACGACGGTCATCGGCTCGCAGTTCGAGCAGCCGCTCTTCGAGTTCTCGGGTGCGTGCGCAGGCTGCGGCGAAACACCGTACGCAAAGCTCGTCACGCAGCTTTTCGGCGACCGCATGATGATCGCCAATGCAACGGGCTGCTCCTCCATTTGGGGCGCAAGCGCACCTGCAATCCCGTATACGAAGAACCCGAAGGGGTACGGCCCTGCATGGGCAAACTCGCTGTTCGAGGACAATGCAGAGTATGGTCTTGGAATGCTGCTCGGCACGAAGGCAGTGCGCGAATCCATCGCGGCTGCAGTAAAACAGGCACTTGAGGAGAAGAAGGGCTCTGCCGAACTTCAGGCAGCAATGCAGCTCTGGCTCGAAAAGCGGGACAGCGGTGAGGGTACGCGTGACCGTGCCGACCTCCTGCGTGAGCTTCTCGAAAAGGAGAAGGGCACGGACGAACTTCTCTGCCGCATCTACAAGGACAACGACTACTTCGTCAAGCGTTCTCAGTGGGTCTTCGGCGGCGACGGCTGGGCATACGACATCGGCTTCGGCGGCGTGGATCACGTGCTTGCGTCGGGCGAGGATGTCAACGTCATGGTCTTTGATACCGAGGTCTACTCGAACACGGGTGGACAGGCATCGAAGTCGACCCCAGCAGCGGCGATTGCAGAGTTTGCAGCAACGGGCAAGAAGACGAAGAAGAAGGATCTCGGCATGATGGCGATATCCTACGGCTACATCTATGTGGCGCAGATTGACATGGGCTCCGATCAGAATCAGGTACTCAAAGCGATCAGCGAGGCGGAGGCATATCCGGGACCGTCCCTCATCATTGCCTACTCGCCGTGTATCAATCATGGCATCCGCAAGGGCATGGGCTGTGCACAGCTCGAGGGCAAACTTGCCGTCGAGTGCGGCTATTGGGCGAACTATCGCTACAACCCGCAGCTCATCGAGGCGGGCAAGAATCCGTTCACGCTTGACTCCAAGGAGCCGGATTTCTCGAAGTTCCAGGAATTCCTGCTCGGCGAGAACCGCTACATCAGCCTGAAGAGCAACTTCCCCGAGGCGGCGGAAGCACTCTTCGAGAAGACGCAGAAGGATGCTGAGGTACGTTACAACAACTATAAGAAACTTGCAGGCAAGGCATAAGCTTCCCTGAGGTCTGGGCTGCCGTGAAGATTTTCACGGCAGTTTTTTCTTGACATTTTATTAACATAGCAATATAATATGCAAACAATGTTTTATATGGGATTTGAATTTGGGAGGAGTTATATATGGCAGAGCAAAAAAATGCTGCGCCTGTGCGTGATGAGGTGGAGCAGAAAGCGCAGGCGGCGCTTTCTGCGGCGAAATTGAACAATCAGAAGAGACAGGTTGTGCTTTGGATTGGTGCGCTCATCGTTGGCGGCATACTAGGTTGGGTGAATGTACCCGTACTGAATGAGCTGTTTAACTTTATTGCGACAGTATTCACGCGTCTGTTCCAGTTCGTTGCCGTGCCGACCATTGCACTCGCTGTTATCACGACGCTTGCGGCACTTGGAACGAAGCGGGATACAGGACGAATCTTTGCACACGCTGTTACCTATACGCTGCTTACAACTGTGTGCGCAGCGGCGGTGGGGCTTGCACTCTTCCTTTGGCTCGCACCTGCAAATCTGCCGACCGAGGTTGTCGGCGCAGGCGCGTCGGATGTACCTGGGAAACTTGAAGGGCTGTCCTACTACGATCACTTCCTTTCCATTGTACCGAACAATGTGCTTGCGCCATTTGTCTCGGGCAATGTGCTCTCCGTTATGCTTGTTGCGGCGGCGGTGGGGCTTGGACTCGCCTTTGCACCCAAAACGGAGAATCGCGAGATGCTCCTGAAAGGGATTCACGGCTTGCAGGAACTGCTCTTTACCCTGATTCGCGGGCTGCTGACGGTGCTGCCTATTGGGATTCTCGCCTTTGCCGCACAGCTTGCGGCGCAGATTGAGGCGGGCGTTATCGTCGGATCTCTGGGTGTCTACACCGCTGTTGTCATTGGAGGAAATCTGATTCAGTTCTTTGTTGTGATTCCATTCTTCCTCGCCGTGCGTGGCTTGAATCCCGTACGCGTTTTCCGTCAGATGGCTCCCGCTGTCGCAGTTGCGCTCTTTACAAAGAGTTCGGCAGGCACACTGCCCGTAACGCTCGCCTCGGCGGAGCAGCGCCTTGGTGCGCATCCGTCCGTTGCGCGCTTCGTCCTGCCTATCTGCACGACGATCAATATGAACGGCTGCGCCGCATTCATCCTCGTGACATCGCTCTATGTCATGCAGAACGCGGGGATGGAGCTGACGCTTGGCACGATGGTCAGCTGGCTCTTCATTGCCGTACTGGCCGCTGTAGGCAATGCGGGCGTACCGATGGGCTGCTACTTCCTGACACTCTCGCTCATGGCGTCCATTGGTGCGCCCGTCGGACTCATGGGCATCATCCTGCCGATCTACTCCGTCATCGACATGATCGAGACGGCGGAGAATGTCTGGTCGGATTCGGCTGTGTGCGCGATCACGAATCACGAGCTGGCGGATACGCTTGCAGACGATGAGGAACTTGCTCCGACTGCCTGAGCAGCATGGTATAGTATAGCTGAAAAGCCTCTGAATAATTTCGTTCAGAGGCTTTTCAGCGTTTCCACCTATAATGCATCATAGAATCGGAAGTCTAAGGAATGTTTTTTGACAAAGGAGATGTGGATGATGTTCAGCTATGGAAAACAGATTGCAGGTATTGCACTTGGTGTCAGCCTTCTTGGCTCTGCGGCGGCGGAGGCTGCTGTGCCGCAGGATGCGCTCGTTGTCGGCGGTATCGAATACGGAGCATCGGAGTCCTATGTCCGCAGCGTCTACGGTGCGCCGCGCGAGGTCGAGACGAAGTTTGATTCGATTTATGCAGGTGGTCAGGGCGTCGAGTGGGAATATGGCAGCGACTTCGATATCGTCTTTGTCAATGATATGGTGCGCCGCGTGGAGATCGGCGCACGCAACGGTATTCAAACGAAGGACGGCATCGCCGTTGGTTCCGATGTGAATGCGCTCGTTGCCGCATATGGTCAGCCGGATGCCATCCGCGGAGACAAGTACATCTACTATGTGGATGGGGATGCGTCAATCGGATTTAGCTTCGAAATTGAGAACGGCCGCGTTGATGAGATCAATATGGGGCTGATCCGTTAATTTGGGCATCTGAGGCACAGGTTCACGATCTGCGCCGTCATCAGAGGGAATGATTTTGGGGGAGAGAATCATTGAATATACGGATGTGTGCAGCCTTTGTTGGGATTGCAGTCCTTGCAGGAGTGGCGGCAAGCCTTGCGGTGGATGCGTACCGCTCTGCGGTGACAGTGCCGCCCGGCGTGGACGGGGGGAAGCGCGTTACGATTGCGCGGGACTCCGTTGAGCAGACGCTCTCGGCGGACGATGCGGTGAAGCGTGAGGCGGAGGCTCTGCGTCAGCACCGTGCGGAGGAGCAAAATTCGGCGGCGCGTATTGTCCGCGAAGCACTCGTGCTCGGTGACATTTCCTACGGTGCGACGGAGGCAGATGTGCGTGCGCGTTACGGCGCGCCCTATGAGACGGAGTCGGAACGATCCATGCGCTACGCCGGAAAGCAGGTCGTCGAATATGATTATGCGGACAGCCTATCGCTCGACTTCGTGGACGGTTTCGTGCGTCTCGTCAAAATATCGGAGCGCAGCTCTCTCGCCTCGGGCAAGGGTGTTCGTATCGGTACCCCCGTGGAGGAACTGCGCCGCGTATACGGCGAGCCGAGCATGATCTACGGAGAGGATTATATCTACTTCTCCGAGGAGGATCCGACCATCGGCTTCGCCTTCGAGATCGAGCACGGTCGCGTTGAGGAGATCAAGATGGGGGATCTGGGACTCTGACACGCGTATCACAGATGAATATGTAAGATTATACAGCCCGTATGCCACTCACTAGGTATACGGGCTGTTGTCATGTTAAAATATTGCGAGAGCGCATAATTATTGACGCTCCCCTCATTTTCTGCTATAACTTAGTGTATGTTGCGCGCGGCAATGAGCGGCGTTGGCGTATATTTTTTTCGATGAGGAGTGACGACGATGAAGCTGGTTGTGACGATTGTCGGGCGGGATCAGGTCGGTATTGTGGCAATGGTGAGCGGGATTCTCGCGGAGCAGCGCGTGAATATCATGAATGTGAACCAGAACATCATGGACGGTTTCTTCAATATGGTCATGATTGCGGAGATGCCGGATGATGCGGAGATTCGCCTAAAAGATCTGCAGGAGCTTCTGCGGGAGAAGGGCGAGGAGAGCGGTCTCCAGATTAAAGTCCAGCATCAGGATATCTTTCAGGTCATGCACAGCGTGTGAGCGAGGAGCAGCAGAGTGACTACATTTGAGGACATCCGCGAAACAAATCGGATGATTACGGAGAACCGTCTCGATGTGCGCACGATCACGATGGGAATCTCCCTGCGGGACTGTGCACATCCGAACATCGACAAGTTCTGCCAGAATGTCTACGAGAAAATCACGCGCTCGGCGGAGTACCTTGTGCGTACGGGCGAGGACATCGAGACGGAGTACGGCATCCCCATCATCAACAAGCGCATCTCTGTCACGCCGATTGCGATTGCGGCGGACGCGTGTCAGACGGACTCCTTCGTACCCGTCGCGGAGGCGCTTGACCACGCGGCGAAGGCGGTCGGCGTCAACTTCATTGGCGGCTTTTCCGCGCTCGTCGAAAAGGGGATGACGCACGGCGACCGCGTGCTCATCGACTCGATCCCGCAGGCGATGGCGGCGACGGATATTGTCTGCTCCTCGGTGAACATCGGCTCGACGAAGGCGGGCATCAATATGGATGCCGTGCGCGAGATGGGCGAGACAATCAAGCGCACGGCGGAGCTGACGCGCGAGCAGGAGGCAATCGGCTGCGCAAAGATTGTCGTGTTCTGCAACGCGCCGGGAGACAACCCGTTCATGGCGGGCGCGTTCCACGGTGTTGCCGAGGGCGACCGCGTCATCAATGTCGGGGTCAGCGGCCCCGGCGTCGTCAAGCACGCGCTTGAGGATCTCAAGGGCGCGGACTTCACGGAGATTGCGGAGACGATCAAGCGCACGGCGTTCAAGATTACGCGCGTGGGTCAGCTCGTTGCACGCGAGGCAGCGCGTCGCCTCGGCGTGCCGTTCGGTATCATCGATCTCTCGCTTGCGCCAACCTCGGAGGTCGGCGACAGTGTGGCGCGCATTCTCGAGGAAATGGGGATTGAGGCGTGCGGTGCACCGGGCACGACGGCAGCGCTTGCGCTCCTCAACGATGCAGTCAAGAAGGGCGGACTCATGGCGAGCTCCCATGTCGGCGGGCTCTCGGGAGCATTCATTCCCGTCAGCGAAGACGAGGGCATGATCGATGCCGTACAGCGCGGCAGCCTCTCGATTGAAAAGCTCGAGGCGATGACCTGTGTCTGCTCGGTCGGGCTCGATATGATCGCAATCGAGGGTGATACGCCCGCCACGACGATTGCGGCAATCATTGCGGACGAGGCGGCAATCGGCATGGTGAACAACAAGACTACGGCGGTGCGCGTCATTCCCGTGCCCGGCAAGAAGGTAGGCGAGGGGGTGTCGTTCGGCGGTCTCCTCGGCTACTCGCCGATCGTCCCCGTGCGCAGCGGGTTTAGCTCTGCGGCGTTCATCGCGCGTGGCGGGCGCATTCCGGCACCGACGAGGTCGCTGACGAACTGATATGAGAGTAACGAAAGCCATCAAGGCGGAGCAGCTCCGTATTCTCCGCACCCTCTATCCCAACGCCAAGCCGGCACTCGAGTTCCAGTCACCGTTCGAGCTCCTCATCGCGGTGATCCTCTCGGCGCAGTGCACGGATGTGCGTGTCAATCTCGTGACGAGCCGCCTCTTCCCGTATGCGAATACGCCCGAGGCAATCGCGGCGCTCGGGCAGACGAAGCTCGAGGCTGCAATTCACGACTGCGGGTTCTTCCGCATGAAGGCAAAGCATATCCTAGAGACCTGTGACATCCTCCTGAGGGAATACGGCGGGGAAGTTCCTGCGGACTTTGATGCCCTGCAGCGCCTCCCCGGCGTCGGGCGCAAGACGGCAAATGTTGTGATGAGCGTCGCATTTCACGCGCCTGCAATCGCCGTCGATACGCACGTCTTTCGCGTGTCGAACCGCCTGCGGCTTGCGGTTGGCAAGACCCCGCTCGAGGTGGAGAAGGGGCTGCAAAAGGCTATCCCACGCGAGGATTGGAGCGATGCACATCACTGGCTGATCCTGCACGGGCGTCAGCTCTGCAAGGCGCGCAAACCGCTCTGCGGGCAGTGCCCGCTTGCGCCGATCTGTCCGAGCAGTGCAGCGTAGAAATTCTGGAAAGGGGGTGGGGGCATGATTTACCGAAAGGCGCGGTTCGATGACATCGAGTCCATATACGGGCTTGTGCATATCTATGCGGCACAGGGGGAGATGCTCCCGCGCTCACGCAACACGCTCTATGAGAATCTGCGCGATATGATTGTTGCAGAGGACGCGGGTGCGGTCGTCGGCGTCGGTGCCCTGCATATCATGTGGGATCGGCTTGCCGAGGTGCGGATGATGGCGATTGCCCCTGCCCATACGCGGCAGGGGATCGGTGCCGAGATTGTCGGATATCTGCTCATGGAGGGGGATGCACTCGGGATTGAGAAGGTGTTTACGCTGACCTACAAGCCCGATTTTTTCCGCAAGCTCGGCTTTATCCGCATCAGCCGAGAGGAACTGCCGCAGAAGGTTTGGAAAGAGGGCATTGACTGCCCGAAGTATCCGAACTGTGATGAGATTGCCATGATAAAGGTATGATGGAGGCGTATTATGATTGTCGTTATGAATTCCAGAGCCACACAGGAAAATATCGATCAGGTCACGGCGAAGATCGAACAGGCAGGGCTTCGCACGCACCTGTCGAAGGGCGAGGATCGCTTCATCATTGGTGTGATCGGCGATAAGAAGGTCATCGCGGGGCTTGAGATGAATATGATGGAAGGAGTTGAGAAAACGGTTCGTATCACAGAGAAATACAAGCTTGTCAGCCGCGATTTCCATCCGTCAAACTCCATTGTGGACGTCGCGGGGTTCCCCGTCGGCGGCGAGCAGCTTGCCATCATGGCGGGACCCTGCTCGGTCGAGAGTTACGATCAGCTCTATGAAGTTGCGATCAAGGTCAAGGCGGCCGGTGCTCAATTCCTGCGCGGTGGTGCATTCAAGCCGCGTACGAGCCCCTATGACTTCCAAGGACTCGGGCTGGAGGGGCTGAAGATCCTCCGCGATGTGGCGGATAAGACCGATCTGCTCGTCGTGACCGAGGTCGTGGACAAGGACGACATCGAACTCGTCGCAGAGTATGCCGATCTGTTGCAGGTCGGTGCGCGCAATATGCAGAATTTCCAGATGCTCAAGGCACTCGGCAGGACGCAGACGCCTGTGCTCTTCAAGCGCGGACTGTCCGCAACGATCAGCGAGTGGCTGAACGCCGCCGAGTACATTGCTGCGGGCGGGAACGGGAACATCATCTTCTGCGAGCGCGGAATCCGCACCTACGAGACCTATACGCGCAATACGATGGATCTCAACGCCGTTGCGGCGCTCAAGGAGCTCACACATCTCCCCGTCATTGCCGATCCGAGTCATGGGACGGGGCGCTGGCAGATGGTGCGTCCGCTCGCGCGTGCCTCTGTGGCCGTCGGGGCGGACGGCCTCATTATTGAGGTTCACTGCCACCCCGAATGCGCACTTTCGGACGGCGATCAGAGCCTTGTTCCACGCAACTTCGAGCAGCTGATGGATGAGGTGCGTCAGATCGCCCCCGCAGTCGGTCGGCACGCATGATGCAGACAAAGCTCGCCATCATCGGCGTCGGTCTCATCGGCGGCTCGCTCGGGCTCGCGCTCAAGGACGCGCTTGGTGAGGACATCCATATCACAGGACTCTGCCGCACGGAGACATCCATGTGCGCGGCAATGGCGTGCGGTGCCGTGGACTTTGCCTCATCCGATCTGAAAGAAGTGGTGGGGGAGGCGGATATTGTATACCTCAGCCCGCCCGTCCTTCAGATTGTGCCGATGGTCGAGCGCATCCTGCCCTATCTGAAAGACGGTGCGATCCTCACCGACGCAGGCAGCACGAAGGGCTATATCTACGAGGCTCTGCATAGGATTCTGCCCCCGCATGTGTACTATGTGCCGGGGCATCCGATGACGGGGCGTGAAAAGAGCGGCGTCGAGGCGGCGACGAAAGACCTTTTTGTAGGAAAAGCATATGTCATCATCGACGACGAGACGGTGCCGCAGAAGGTCAAAGAGCGATTGATGGCGCTCCTGAGGCATACGCGCGCGAACTTCACGACGCTTGATCTCGCACAGCATGACCGCTGCGCCGCCGTTATCAGCCACGTGCCGCATCTTGCAGCGGCGGCGCTCGTCACACTGCTGAACCGTAGCGGCGATGATCTGGACTCCTGCCTGAAGCTCATCGGCGGCGGATTCAAGGACACCACGCGCATTGCGTCGTCCAACGCGGATATGTGGGCGGACATCTGTATGACGAACGGCGTGCCGATTGCGGACTCGCTGCGTGAACTGCAGGCAATCCTCGGCGAGGTCATCACAGCGGTTGAGCGCGGGGATCGACAGGCGGTGCACGATTATTTTGCCGCATCGAAGGAGCGCCGCGACGGTATTCTGCACGATGCAGAACAAAAATTTGATACGAATTGATGTTTTTTTTCAAAACCCTCTTTTTTTTAGAACGTACATATGCTATGATATAAAAGACTATATGTGTACGAACGAACCTGTCAGGGGGTATTACCGTGAAGAAAACCAGAATCTCCACACGGCGTCAATCCGAGATCTTGCAGTACATCAAGGATTTCTTGGTCGAGAAGGGCTATCCGCCCTCGGTGCGCGAGATCGGAACAGCCGTCGGACTGAAGTCAAGTTCGACGGTACATCGCTATCTCGCCATGCTCGAGGAGAACGGCGCGATTCGACGCGATGCGACGAAGCCGCGTGCGATCGACATCATGGGCGAG
Source organism: Selenomonas sp. oral taxon 138 str. F0429 (assembly GCF_000318175.2). Classification (NCBI taxonomy): domain Bacteria; kingdom Bacillati; phylum Bacillota; class Negativicutes; order Selenomonadales; family Selenomonadaceae; genus Selenomonas; species Selenomonas sp. oral taxon 138. Next base: position 188,737 of record NZ_KB290930.1, read on the forward strand.
AACCCGTGGGGGCGTACGCTCCCTGTGCCGCTTGTCGGCACGGTGACAGCGGGTGAGCCGATTCTCGCGGAGCAGAACGTCGAGGAGGTCTTCTCCTTCCCCCGCGCGCTGCTTGGAACCTCGGAGGATGTATTCATGCTACGCATACAGGGCGACAGCATGATCAACGTCGGCATCTTCGACGGGGACTTCGTCCTCGTGCGTCAGCAGCCGACGGCGAACAACGGGGATATCGTCGTGGCGCTGATCGACGGCGAGTCGGCGACGGTGAAGCGCTTCTTCCGCGAGAAGACCTGCATACGCCTGCAGCCGGAGAACGATTCGATGGAGCCGTTCTACGAGACGGATGTGCAGATTCTCGGCAAGGTCATCGGACTCTATCGTCACATTTGATGGACATTTCGAGAGCGTTGTGTGAAAAGTACGGCGCTCTCTTTTCATTTCCATGGAAGAATGTTATAATAACTCTGTTTTCTCTTGTGGAGATTTATTTGTATGGCAAAGGGCGAATTACGTAGCGGATATACAACGGGGGCGTGCGCGGCGGCGGGCGTCAAGGCGGCGTTCCTCCATATGGCGGGGGCGGACTGGCGCGAGGTCAGGCTGACGGCACTGGACGGCACGCCTCTGACGATTCCCGTGAAGGATGTTGTCGAGACGGCGGAGGGGATTCGCGCGGAGGTCGTGAAGTTCTCGGGCGATGACCCCGATATCACGAACGGTGTCTCTGTGTTCACAACGCTTATGCTTCTCGATGAAACGGATGATATTGAATTTCGCGCAGGCGAGGGCGTAGGTACGGTGACGAAACGCGGCATGAGTCTCCCCGTCGGTGAGCCGTCGATCAATATGGGGCCGCGGACATTGATCCGCAATGTCGTGGAGGAGATGATGGGGAGCGTCGATGTCGGCGCGCGCGTGACGATCTCCATCCCCGCAGGTGTGGAACTGGCGAAGAAAACGCTCAATCCCGTGCTCGGTATCGAGGGTGGAATCTCCGTGATCGGGACGACGGGGGTGCTCCGCCCGATGTCGGAGGAAGCGTTCAAGGACTCCCTCGTACCGCAGATCAACGTAGCGCTTGCCGCAGGCGAGCCTGTACTTGTCTTTGTCCCCGGCAAGATTGGGGAGCGCATTGCGCTCTCGCTCGGTGTCTCGCAGTCGGCGCTGATCGAGACGAGCAACTTCATTGGCTTTATGCTCGATCGTGCGGCGGAGCGCGGCGCGGAGAAAATCCTCATCCTCGGGCATACGGGCAAGCTCGTGAAGATGGCGGCGGGCGTATTCCACACGCACAACCGCGTTGCGGATGCGCGCCTTGAGACGCTTGCTGCCTATGCGGCAGCGGAGGGGCTGGCGCAGGAGGCGGTACGCGCCGTGCTCGCGTCGAATACGACGGAGGATGCAATGGAGGTCATTGCCGAGGCAGGGCTTGCGGAGCGTGTCTGTGCCGTCATCGCCGAGCGCGTGCACGTCCGTGCGGAACGCTATCTCTTCGGCAAAGTTCAGGTCGGCGCGCTGATGGTGAACTTTGCAGGGGATATTCTCGGTGCGGATGCGCGGGCGCTTTCCTTTGCCCGTGACTATGGATGGAGACTGAACCGTGAGTCATAAAATTATCGTTGTCGGCATCGGCCCTGGAGATTCTGCGTATTTGTTGCCAAAAGCACAGAAAACAATCGAAAATGCGCGTATCCTTGTTGGGGGGAAGCGTGCGCTTGCGGATTTTTCGCACAGCGGGGCGCGCGAGTGCGCCATCGGTGCGGATATTCCGGGCATACTTTCCTTTATACGCGATGCACTTGCGGCAGATGATGTCGTCGTCATGGTCTCAGGTGATCCCGGCTACTATTCGCTGCTCGACGCGCTGCGGCGCAGCTTTCCCATCGGGCAGATCGAGGTCATCCCGGGTATCAGCTCCCTGCAGATGGCATTTGCGCGGCTGGCGCTGCCGTGGCACGCTGCGCGGCTTCTCAGCTTTCATGGGCGTGAACCGCATGAGGCAGAGCTTCTCCGCACGGAGGGCGCTGTGCTCGGCATGCTGACGGATGGGCGGAACAACTCGCAGACTATTGCCGCGCGTTTGATGGCGCACGGATGGAGCAGCGATGACACCATGTATGTTTGCACGCGGCTTTCGTATGCAGATGAGCAGATTACAGAAATGACGATAGGTCAGGCGGCGGACACGGACGGCATCGGGCACGGTGTCATCATTGTCTGTGCGCATGAGGAGAAATATTGATGAATCTTGGGATCAAAGACGAGGAATTTGTGCGCGGCAAGGTGCCTATGACGAAGGAGGAGATTCGCATCCTTACGCTCGTCAAGGCGCAGATTGCGCCCAATGCCGTCGTCTATGACATCGGTGCGGGCACGGGCTCACTCTCGATCGAGGCGGCACGGCTTGCACCTGCGGGGTATGTGTACGCGATTGAGAAGAACCCCGAGGGAATCGGGCTGATCGCGGAGAATGCAAAGAAGTTCTCCGTGGAGAATATCAGTGTCGTGGAGGGGGCTGCCCCCAATGCGCTGGCGGGTCTGCCGGCGCTGGATGTGGCTCTGATCGGCGGCAGCGGACGACGCCTCGCGGATATTCTGGATATCATTGGGGAGCGTCTGCGCCCCGATGGGCGCATTGTGGCGAATGCAATTACAATGCAGACGGTCGCCGCCTGTCTGGACTATTTCCACGCACACGCAGACCGCTATACCTACGAGGCGATACAGGTGCAGATCAGCCGACTGGAGCGCGTCGGTCCGTACGATATGGCAAAGGCGCTCAATCCCATTTACATTATCACTGCTCAAAGAAAGTGAGGAACATATATGATTCATATTGTCGGTGCGGGTCCCGGTGATCCTGAACTCATCACGGTAAAGGGCTCACGCTATCTTGCGGAGGCGGATGTCGTGATCTATGCGGGGTCGCTTGTCAATCCGGCTCTCCTTGACTACTGCAAGGAAGGGGTGGAGATCCACAACTCGGCGCATATGACGCTGGACGAGGTGGTGGAAGTTATCGCGCAGGCAGAAGCCGACGGAAAGATGACCGTGCGCCTCCATACGGGTGATCCCGCGATCTACGGGGCGATACAGGAGCAGATGGACGCATGGGAGAAGCGCGGCTTTGCATACGATGTTGTGCCCGGTGTCAGCTCCTTTCTCGGGACGGCGGCGGCGCTGCGGCAGGAGTATACGCTGCCTGGCATCTCTCAGACGGTCATCATCACGCGCAACGAGGGACGTACGCCCGTGCCGGAGCGCGAGAAGCTGCGCAGCCTTGCCGCACATCATGCGACGATGTGCATCTTCCTCTCGATTGCAATGATCGAGGAGGTTGCGGCGGAGCTGATCGCGGGCGGCTACGAGGAGACCACGCCGATTGCAATCGTACAGCGTGCGACATGGCCGGAGCAGAAGATCCTGCGCGGTACGCTCGCGACGATTGCGGAGCAGGTGAAGGCAGAGGAGATCGACCGCACAGCGATGATCGTGGTTGGGGACTGCCTCAATACGGAATATGAGCTCTCGCAGCTCTACGCACCGCAATTCTCGCACATGTTCCGGGACGCGAAAGCATGAGGACAGCGCTCTTTGCGCTCACTGTGGGCGGTGCGGCTCTCGCAGACCGCCTCGCGGGCGCTGTGGAGGGCGGTGTGACGGTGCATCTGCCCGAGCGTCTGCGCGGCAGTGTTGTTTCGACGGAGCATGACATCGTGTATTTTGAACGCCTCGCAGATGTCATGCGTGAAGCGTTCACACGCTATGATGCACTCGTCTGCGTGATGGCGACGGGTATTGTTGTGCGCATGATTGCGCCCTATGTGGAAAATAAATTATACGATCCTGCCGTCCTCGTCTTTGACGAGGCGGGGCGGCACGGCATCAGCCTCCTCTCGGGGCATATCGGCGGCGCGAATGAACTCACGCGGAAGCTCTGCGCAGCGGTGGGCGCCGACCCCGTCATTACGACGGCAACGGATGTGACGGGCATGCTTGCCCCTGATGCGATTGCCGCGCGGCTTGCGCTGCGCCCCGTGCCGAAATCGGCAATACAGGTGCTGAACACGGCGCTGCTCGAGGGCAAGGAAATCGCGTATTACATTGCGAGCGATTTGCCGCATGCCGCATTCTACGAGGCGCAGCTGCGCGCGGAGGAAGTGCAGGCACGTCTCTTTCGTGGGGCTATACCGCCCGTGGGGGCGGATGAGTACCGCGTCATTATCACGGCGGCGGATGACCTTCCGCAGGAAAATGCGCCGCGCACACTGTATCTCGTGCCGCGTCGTCTCATTGCGGGCATCGGCTGCCGCGCGGGTATCCCCGAGGCGAAGATCCTGCGTGCGCTGACGGAGGCGTGCGGCATAATCGGCAGAGAGCCGTCTGGCATCGATCTCCTCGCGAGCACGACGGTCAAGCGCGATGAGGCGGGGCTGCTCGCGGCGGCGGAGACGCTCGGGCGGGAGATACGCTTTTTCTCGAACGAGACACTTGCAGCAATGATTGAACAATACGGGCTAAAGGAGTCCGATTTTGTCCGACAGACGATCGGCGTCGGGAATGTATCCGAAGCGGCGGCGATCTGTGCGGCAGGTAAAGCAGGCGGGCGCATGGCGCTCGGGAAAACATCATTTGGGAAAGTGACGGTGGCACTCTTATGGGAAAAATAAGTGTTGTGGGCATCGGTCCCGGCAGTCTGGACGATATGACCTACCGCGCACGACGTACGATTGAAGAAGCAACGACGGTCGTCGGCTACAAGCGCTATGTGGATCTTATCGCGAAGCTGGTCGAAGGGAAAAAGGTGCTCGATACGGGCATGACACAGGAGATCGACCGCTGTCGTGCGGCGCTCAAGGAGGCGTCGGCGGGGGAGACGGTCGTCGTCATCTCGAGCGGGGATGCTGGCATCTACGGGATGGCAGGACTCGTGCTCGAGCTGCTTGTGAAGATGGACGAGGCGGAGCGCCCCGAATTCGGCGGCGTCATCCCGGGAGTCTCGGCGATGAGTGCAGCGGCGGGGCTCCTCGGCGCGCCCATCATGCATGACTTCGTTGTCATCAGTCTCTCGGATCTGCTCACACCGTGGGAGATCATTCAGGAGCGCGCAGAGCTCGCGGCAAAGGGAGACTTTGTCACCGCGCTTTACAATCCGCGCAGCAATAAGCGCGTTGGGCAGATCAACGCCGTGCAGGAGATCTTCCTGCGCCACCGTGCAGCCGAGACTCCTGTTGGCATTGTGACGGGGGCGAGCCGTGCGAATGAGGCGACGCTGATCTCCACGCTTGGCGACTTTACGAAGGAGGACATCAATATGTTCTCGCTCGTCATTATCGGCAACTCAAAGACGCGGACGGTGGGCGACTGGATGATTACGCCGCGCGGCTATCAGAAGCGGGAGCCGGGGCTTTGATATTCACGGCAGCAGGCACACAGGACGGACGTGAGATCGTGCGTCGCCTCTGTGTAGCAGGATATGACGTGGCGGCATCGGTCGTCAGCTCCTACGGGCAGCAGCTCCTCGCAGAGCAGCGGGAGAGCGGCAGCGGTCGCCTCCTCATCAATGACACACCACTCGACGAGGATGGCCTGCGCGCATTTTTCACAGAGCATGGCGTGCACGTCTTCGTCGACGCGACCCATCCCTACGCCGTCAATGTCTCGCGCAACGCCATGACGGCGTGCGCTACGGCGGGGATTCCCTACATCCGATTTGAGCGCGATCTCACGGACATTTCGTATGAGAATGTGCATCTCGTGCACTCCTATGAAGAGGCGTCAGAGGTCGCGGCACGCTTCGGGAAAAATATTTTCTTGACGACGGGCAGCCGCAATCTGGAGCGCTTTGTAAAGGCGAAGCCGCTTGCGGACTGTACCCTCATTGCACGCGTTCTGCCGACGGCGGAGGTCATTGCTCTCTGTGAGGGGCTCGGGCTGACGCCGGCGCAGATCATTGCGATGCAGGGGCCGTTCTCGCGCGAACTGAACCGCAGTATGTATGAGAAGTATCAGGCGGATGTTATCATCACAAAGAACAGCGGGACAATTGGCGGCACGGATGCCAAATTTCAGGCGGCGGCGGATCTCAATCTGCCCGTCGTCGTGATCGACCGCCCCGTGCTTTCCTATCCGCATTTGGCACACAGCTATGAAGAAGTAAAGGCATTTGTCGATTCGATCAGTGAATCGTAGAAATAGGAGTTATTCATGGATTTTATCAAGGAGCCGATGGCGATTGAAAACCGCAGCATGGAGCTGATTGCCCCCCATTTGGAGGGGCTTCATCTGGATGAGCGCGAAACGAAGCTCTATTCGCGCCTGATCCATGCGTCGGGCGATGTCGGCTATGCGCCGATCACGCGCGTGCATCCCGAGGCGATCGACCGTGCCATCGAGGCACTGAAGGCGGGTGCGCACATCTATACGGATGTCGAGATGGTGCGCACGGGCATCAACAAGAAGAAGCTCGCCTCCTTCGGCGGTGAGGTGCACTGTTTGGTTGCTGATCCCGAGGTTGCCGTCCGTGCGAAGGAAGAGGGCATTACGCGCTCGATGGTTGCCATGCGCCAGTTCGGCAAGGCGCTCGACGGCAGCATTGTCGCCATCGGCAACGCGCCTACGGCACTCTTCGAGGTGCTACGCCTCGTGCGTGAGGAGGGCATCCGTCCCGCCTGCATCGTGGGCATTCCCGTCGGCTTTGTGGGCGCGGCAGAGTCCAAGGCGGCGCTTGCATCACACGGCATTGTTCCCTATATCACCGTCGAGGGCACGAAGGGCGGCAGCCCGATTGCTGCTGCGGCGATCAACGCGCTCATGTATCTCATTGACAACACGCGTCCCTAAGGAGAGATAGATTCATGCAGTGGAATATCCCGCGCATTGTGATTGCGGCGACGCAGTCGGGTGGCGGCAAGACCACGCTCGTGACAGGGCTTCTCTCAGCCCTGCGCGCGCGTGGTCTTCGCGTGCAGTCCTTCAAGGTGGGGCCGGACTATATCGACCTCGGCTATCATCAGCTAGCGAGCGGGCGCACGGGGCATAATCTGGACACGTGGCTCGTGCCGGAGGAGCGTCTGACGGAGATCTTCGCGCGCGAATGCGCGGATGCGGACATCGCCGTCATCGAGGGCGTCATGGGGCTCTATGACGGCGGGCGGCGTGGCGTCAGTTCGACGGCTGCGATTGCAAAGGCGTTGGACGCACCCGTCCTCCTCGTCATTGACGCAAAATCCGTTGGAGCGTCTGCGGCGGCAACGGCACTCGGCTTTCGCGTCTATGACACTGCGGTCAATCTCGCGGGCGTGCTCCTCAACCGTCTTGGCAGCGAGACGCATGAGGAGATGGTGCGCACGGCGATGGAGGGCGTCGAGCTGCGCGTTTACGGTGCACTGCGGCGCGACGCCGCGCTCGCTCTGCCCGAGCGCCATCTCGGATTGACGCCCGTGGAGGAGCACGCGGCGGCGGCGACGATCGCCACTGTTGGGCAGCGGGTCGAGACGGGGCTGTATCTGGACGCAATTCTGGAACTTGCCCGCAGTGCCTCTTCGCTGTCTGTTGCCCCTCCCGTGCGGACGGATGCTGTATCTTCCGTCCGCATCGGCGTGGCGCGCGACGAGGCGTTTTCCTTCTACTATGCGGCGAGCCTTGCAGAACTCGAGGCGCACGGCGCGGAGATCGTCACGTTTAGCCCGCTGCACGATGAAGCCTTGCCCGATGTTGATGGGATCATCATCGGCGGCGGTTTCCCCGAGATGTTTGCGCGGCAGCTGGCGGAGAATACGGCGATGTGTGCCTCGATCCGCCGTGCGGCAGAGGCGGGGATGCCCATCTATGCCGAATGCGGTGGCTATATGTATCTGATGAATTCGTTGATTGACTTTGATGGGGCAGAGCATGAGATGGTCGGCATCTTCCCCGCGCGCGCGCGCATGACGGAGAAACTGCAGATGGTCGGCTATGTGGAAGCGGAGCAGACAGTGGATACCGTGCTCGGTGCGGCGGGGCTTGTGCTTCACGGACATGAATTCCATTTCTCCGTGGAGGAGGCGGAGGAGACTTCGGAGTCGGTGCGCCCGCTCCGCTTTACAAAGTTGCGCAATAACGCACAGTATTCTGCGGGGCATGCGTACAAAAATGCACTCGGCAGTTATTTGCATCTGCACTTTGCGGGCTGCACGGAAGCCTCAGAGCATTTCACGGAGGCGTGTCGCAGATGGGGCAGATAATTCTCGTGACGGGCGGCGTCCGCTCGGGCAAGTCCGCATTTGCCGAGCAGTATGCCGCACATTGTGCCGCATCGGGGGCACAGGTCGCCTACATCGCGACGGCGCAGGTTTACGATACGGAGATGCAGCAGCGTGTCGATCTCCATCAGGCGCGCCGTCCTGCCAACTGGTCGACCTATGAGGCACCTTTTTTTTCTGAGAACGCCATCCGCGCGGCGGGGAAGTCGCACGGCGTGATTCTCTTTGACTGCATTACAATGTTCCTAAGCAATGATATGCTCCAATATCCCGAAGACGAGCAGGAGCGTGACTCGTTTGTGCTCCATGTGGAGGAGCGGATTGGTGCGCTGATTCAGGCGGCACAGGAGGTGGAGGCGACAACGATCTTCGTCACGAACGAGGTGGGGGCGGGCATTGTGCCAGAACATCGCCTTGGACGCCTCTACCGCGATATGGCGGGGCTGGCGAATCAGCAGATTGCGCGCAGCGCCGCAGAGGTCTATCTCGTTACCTGCGGCATTCCCGTGAACATCAAGAAACTTGCGGAGGCGATCTGATGGCTAAGAGCATTATGCTGATGGGGACGAGCTCCCACGTCGGCAAGAGCATATTGACAACGGCGCTCTGCCGTATCTTTCGGCAGGAGGGGCAGCGCGTCGTGCCGTTCAAGGCACAAAACATGGCGCTGAACTCCTATGTCACGCTCGACGGGCGTGAGATGGGGCGCGCGCAGGTTGCACAGGCAGAGGCGGCGGAGCTTGCGCCCGAGGTGCATATGAATCCCGTTCTGTTGAAACCCACGGGGAATTCGCAGTCGCAGGTCGTCATTATGGGCGAGCCGGTCGGCAATATGAGCGCGCGTGAGTACCACAAGGGCTACTCGCTCAAGGCGTGGGGCGCGGTCGAGGAAGCCCTTGATGTCTTGCAGGAAAACTATGACCTGCTTGTGATCGAGGGGGCGGGCAGTCCAGCCGAGATCAACCTCAAGGCAAACGACATTGTGAATATGCGCGTCGCAAAGCATCTGCGCGCGCCCGTCCTCCTCATCGCGGACATCGACTGCGGCGGCGCGCTCGCCTCCCTAGTGGGGACACTCGAACTCCTCGATGAGGAGGAGCGTGCCCTCGTCAAGGGGCTTGTTATCAACAAATTTCGCGGTGACGTGACCCTGCTGACGCCTGCACTCGACTTCCTTGAGGAAAAGACGGGGAAGCCCGTGCTCGGCGTTGTGCCGCATATCGAGCAGCTCGGCATCGACGAGGAGGATTCGGTGTCGCTGGATGAGAAGCACTATGGGGATGGCGCCGCGCACAGCGATCAGCTGCGCATTGCCGTTATCCGCACGCCGAAGCTCTCGAATTTTACGGACTTTGATGCGCTCGCAAACGAGCCGGATGTCGCGCTCTACTATGTGGGCACGCCGCGCGAGCTCGGGACGCCCGACCTCATCCTCCTGCCCGGATCGAAGAATACGACGGAGGATCTGCTCTACATCCGTGAGGTGGGCTTGGAGGATGCAATCCGTGCGCGCGTGACAGAGGGAACGCCGCTCTTTGGCATCTGCGGCGGCTATCAGATGCTCGGACGTGTTGTGCGTGATCCGCTGCATACGGAGTCCGAGCACGATGAGACGGCGGGCTTCGGCTATCTGCCGATTGAGACGAGCTTTGCGGCGACGAAGCGTCTGCGTCAGGTTACGGCGTCCGCTGACCTTCCCTTTTTGGGGGCGCGGATTGCGGGCACGGGGCTTCCCGGTTATGAGATTCATATGGGGGAGACGCGCTTTATCGAAGATGTTCATCGTCCGTTCCGCATTGTTTCGGCAGCGGGGACGGCGGTGGATCTGCCGGACGGAGCGGCCTCGGCGGATGGGCTTGTCGTGGGCACGTACATCCACGGCGTATTCGATGACGACGACTTCCGCCGTGCCCTGCTCAACCGTCTGCGCGTGCGGCGCGGCCGGGAGGAGCTGCCCGTGCAGTACCGTCACCGTGCGGAGAAGGAACGCGCCTATGACCGTCTCGCCAAGACGGTGCGCACGAGCCTCGACATGGAGAAGCTGCGCGAAATCGTGGAGGGGCGCAGATGATCTCGCCCGCTCTCATCGCTATGGCGGCGTTCTTTCTCGACACTGTGCTCGGCGATCCGCAGACGCGATGGCATCCCGTCGCCGTACTGGGACGCCTGATTGCATTTTTGGAGAAGCTGCTCTATCCGCTGCGGGGGAGCGACGCGCAGAAATTTGCGATGGGATCGCTCCTGACGCTGCTTGTACTCTGCATTTCCTACGCGTTTGCCGATGGGCTTCTCTTGGCGGCGCGTCAGCTGCCCGTGGCATGGGGCGCGGATGTCGTCAGCGTCATTCTCCTTTACTTTTGTATTTCGCCGCGCATGCTTGCCAGGGCGGGGCAGGACATCTATGCCCTGATCGTCAAGGGCGACATTGCGGCTGCGCGGGAGCACGTCGGTTATATTGTCGGACGCGACACGGCAGAACTCGATGAGGCGGATGCCGCGCGTGCGGCAATCGAGACGGTAGCGGAGAATACCGTGGACGGCGTGATTGCGCCTCTTTTCTTCTTTGCGCTTGGGGGCGCGCCGCTTGCCGTTCTCTATCGCGCGGCGAATACGATGGATTCCATGCTCGGCTATAAGAATGACCGCTATCTCTACTTCGGACGCATGGCGGCGCGCGTGGACGATGTGTTGAACTTCGTTCCCGCACGCATGACAGGCATACTTTTCGTGATGGCGGCGTTCCTGCTCGGCTATGACGGGCGCAACGCGCTGAACATTCTCGTGCGCGATGCCGCAGGGCATCCGAGTCCGAACGGCGGTCATGCGGAGGCGCCCGTTGCGGGGGCACTGCACATCCGACTCGGCGGCATCAATTACTACTTCGGCGAGCGACATTTCCGCGCCTATATGGGAGATGCGCATATGGAGATTACGGCGAAGCACATCCTCGGCGCAATCCGCCTCATGTATACCGTGACCGTCCTCTATCTGCTGCTTTACTATCTCCTATCTCTCTATTATCATATTTAGGGAAGCACTTCATGAATTCTTTTCTGATCGGACTACAATTCCTCACGCGCATTCATCTCGTCAGACAGACCGTGTGGACAGCGGAGGATTTCGGGCGCAGTACGCGCTTCTTTCCGCTCGTCGGGCTTGTGCTCGGTATCTGCTATGCTCTTGCCGCGTGGCTGCTGCTCTATGTGCTCGGCATGCGGTCGCTGACTGCCGCGCTCCTGCTCATCCTGCCGCTCCTCCTGACGGGCGGTCTGCACGCGGACGGCTTTATGGATACGGCGGACGGTGTCTTCTCGGGGCGGGAGCGTGCGCGCAAGCTCGAGATCATGAAGGACAGCCGCGTCGGCGCATTCGGTGTTGTATCGTTTGTCATGCTCATGTTCGTCCAGTTTGCCCTGCTCTCCGATATGGCGCCTCTGCTGCTCGTACCTGCGCTCTTCGTCATGCCGATCATCGGCAGACTCGCGATGGTGCTCGCCGTTGCGTGCTTTCCCTATGCGCGTGAGGACGGCATGGGCAAGACATTCGCGGATATGGCGGATCGCAGCACCGTCGTGATCGCCGCGTTGACGACGGCGGTGCTCGTCCTGCCGTGGGGAATGCTCGCTACGTTTGCGCTCGTACTCGGTACGCTCTTTGTGCTCTTCTTCTGCCGTACGATGACCAATATCCTCGGTGGGGTTACGGGCGATGTCTACGGGGCGGCGACCGTGCTCACGGAGACCCTTGTCCTCGCCATATTTTCACTTGCGTCATCATATCCGAATGTTTGGGGGATTTTATGGAAATAATTGCAAAAGCGCCCGCATCCTGCGGCGAACTCGTGGAAGGCGTTCTCGACGGGACGCCATTTCTTGTGACCGCGCCCATCAGCATGTATGCCGTGGCGACGGTCTCGGATCAGTTCACGGGCGTGCATGGGCTTGGGGAAAAAGCGGAGGAGGCTCTGCGGCGGACGCTTGCCCATATCGGCAAGGACTCTCTCCCGTTTGGCATACGGCTTGATTCCGAGATTCCACAGGGCAAGGGTATGGCATCCTCGAGTGCCGATATTGCGGCAGTCTCCTATGCTGCGGCGCGCGCGCTTGGACGCGAACTCACGGGGCGTGAGATCATGGACATTGCGATTGCGATTGAGCCGAGCGACGGCATCGCCTTTGCGGGGCTTTCCCACGTCAGCCATACGACAGGCGAACTCTTCGGGCAGTATTCGAATGTACCGCTCCTCGCCGTCTCCATCTTCGATGTGGGCGGTACCGTTGACACTATCGCCTACTATCAGAGCAAGGGCAATCGCGGCAGTCAGGATGCGGCATATCGACAGATGCTTACGACGGTGGGGCAGGCGTTCCGCACGGAGGGGGATCGTCAGGAAATGCTACTCGGACAGGCGGCGACGGCGAGCGCGCGCCTCAATCAGGAACATCTGGAAAAGCCACAGCTGGATGCGTTTATTCAGTCCTCGCAGAAGAAAGGGGCACTCGGCGTTCTCGTGGCGCACAGCGGCACCGTGGTCGGTGCACTCTGGGCATCGGAGCTGGGAGCCTCGGATGTGGAGAGACGGACGCAGGAGCTTGCCGCAGAATTTGACGGAAACTACAGCTATATGCAGACGGCACGCCTTATTTCCGGCGGCGTAATCTGTGAGATCAAATCTTGATACATGGAAAGGGGAGGGGGATATGACAGAGATCATCATCATACGGCATGGGGAGACGGAGTGGAACAAGACGGGGCGCTTTCAGGGGCATTCGGATGTACCGCTCTCGGCGGAGGGGCGCGCACAGGCGGCGGCGCTTGGAAAAAATCTTGTTGTCGATCATGTGGATGCAATCTATGCGAGCGATCTCACGCGTGCGATGGAGACGGCGGCACCTCTGGCGCAGCGCTTCGGACTTGAGGTCATTTCTGACCCGCTGCTACGCGAGCTGAACTTCGGCTCGTGGGAGGGGCGTAACTTCAACGATGTCAACGCAGAGAACCCCGACGCGATGAAGACGTTTTACAACGATCCAGAGCGGGTGAATATTCCAGACAGTGAGCCATTTCCGGAGTTTCAGCGGCGCGTCGCCGGGCGCGTGCGCGAGATTGTCGCGCAGGAGCGCGGGAAGCGCATTGTCATCGTTTCACATGGTGCGTCAATCCGCATTCTGTTCGCCGACATTCTCTCCATGCCGATTCGCTCCATCTGGCATGTCTCTCAGCTCAATACCGCAGTCAACAAGATCCGCTTCGAAGATGACGGATTTGCCGTGGTCACGCTGATGAATGATACCTCTCACCTGCGTGCAGAGGATGTACAGTGAACATCCTTGCGGTCGGGCTTGGCGGCGCACTCGGTGCAATTTTTCGCTATCTCCTCGGTCAGATCATCCCGAAACTCGGCAGCGGATTTCCGCTAGGCACCTTTGTCGTCAATCTCATCGGATGCTTTGCCATAGGACTCGTCGTTGGACTTGCAGGCAAGCACAGCAATATAGATCCGCGCCTCATCCTCTTTTTGCAGACAGGCATATGCGGCGGCTTTACAACATTTTCCACGTTCTCACTCGAATCCCTGACCCTCATCGAGGAGGGGAAGATCGCCATCGGTATTCTTTACATCACGCTGAGTGTTCTGCTCGGGCTCTTTGCTCTCCTTGCGGCGAGAAATTTCGTCAGCGGATGACAAATGTAAAAAAAATAAATTTTATTTGCGTGGGAGAGGCAGGCGTGTTATACTGTTACTCAGATTGTGTGGATAGGATTCCGTATATATCGATTCATTGAGAATCAATATACGTTTTTGGTGAGGTCTATGGAGGTTATTTTAGCTGAGCATCTGGGATTCTGCTATGGCGTGAAGCGCGCCATTGAGATTGCCCGAGAGAATGCCTCGCCGGATGGAACATCCAGTACGCTGGGCCCGATCATTCATAATCCGCAGATGGTGGCGCGCCTCAAAAACGAAGGTGTGGGCACTGTCGGCTCACTCGATGAGATGGAGGATGGGCTCGTCATCATCCGTTCGCACGGAGTGGGACCAAAGGTGTATGAGGAGGCGGAGTCACGCGGCTTAGAACTCGTGGATGCGACTTGTCCGCACGTCAAGAAAGCGCAGCTCTCGGCAAAGCTGTTGTCCGAGGAAGGATATACGGTCGTCATTGTCGGAGAGAAGAACCATCCGGAGGTCAAGAGTATCTTCGAATGGACGGGGCATGGTGCTCATATTATCGAGACAGAGGCGGAGGCAGAGGCGCTGCCCCGCATCGGAAAGCTCGGGATCGTCTCGCAGACGACGTTCTCAGCCAAACGGTTTCAGAGCATTGTGTCGTGTCTCTTGGAGAAGTCGCGCGAGATTAAGATTCTGCGCACAATCTGCACGGCAACGGATCTGCGTCAGGCGGCAGCTTTGGAGCTCGCCGAGAAGGTTGACGTGATGCTTGTCATCGGCGGCAAGAACAGTGCGAACACCTCGCGGCTTGCCCAGATATGTGCAACAAAATGCAAAACATACCACATCGAAACTGTAGCAGAATTACAGGACGAGTGGATGAATCATGTTAATAAAATTGGTATTACAGCTGGCGCATCTACGCCGGACTGGATTATCAAGGAGGTTTATAAACAGTGTCAGAGCAGAGCATGAAGGAACTTTTGGAACAGGAAGATATGCCCGATATCCAAGAGCGTACGGTTGTCAAAGGGGAAGTCGTTCAGGTATCCCGTGATGAGGCGTATGTCGATATCGGCTACAAGCAGGAGATTCCTGTCTCTAAGAGGGAGCTTGCCGTTCCTGCGCCGGACGATGCACGCGATGTCGTGAAGGTCGGCGATGTGATCGATGTCTATATCAAGTCGCTTGGCGGTGATAACGGCGGTAGCCTGTCCAAGGTGGAAGCCGACAAGATGGCTGCATGGAAGGTCATCGAGGAGATCCAGGAGAAGGGCGAGACAGTCGAGGCAAAGATTGCGAAAGAAGTCAAGGGCGGACTCGTCGCCTACGTCATGGGGCTGCGCGGATTCATTCCAGCATCTCAGATGGAGCTGCACTTCGTCAAGGATCTCGCGGTCTATGTCGATCAGACGGTAGAGGCGGAGATCATCGAGATCGACGTTCAGAAGCGCCGTCTTGTGCTCTCGCGCCGCAAGCTTCTCGAGCGTGACCGCGCGGAGAAGGAAGAGGCTGTGTTCTCGGTCATCGAGCCGGAGCAGACTGTGCGCGGCACGGTCAAGCGCCTTGTCGACTACGGTGCATTCATCGATATCGGTGGCGTGGATGGTTTGGCGCATATCTCCGATCTCGCATGGCATCGTGTGAAGCATCCCTCTGAGGTGCTCGAGGTTGGGCAGGAGCTCGATGTCTTTGTCAAGAGCGTCGACCGCGATGCAAAGCGCATCTCCCTCTCGGTGAAGGATACGCTTCCGGATCCGTGGGTGGAGAAGGCGGAGCAGTACGCCGAGGGCGACTTCATCGAAGGCAAGATCATCAAGCTGACGGACTTTGGTGCGTTCATGGAGATCGAGCCGGGCTTTGACGGTCTCATTCCGATGGGCGAACTTGCCGAGAAGCGCATTGAGCGTGCCGATGAAGCTGTTCATACGGGCGATGTTGTGACGGTTAAGGTTCTCCGCATCGACACGAAGCGCAAGCGCATTTCGCTTTCGATCACCAAGGCGAAGCGTGATGCAGATGCGGCAGAGATCAAGAAGTATGTCGATGAGCGTCAGGCAGAGAAGGCGGAAGCCAGCGAAAATACAGAGGGACAGGTCGAGGCTCACCTCGATTGGCTGAAGTAAGCCGGACTGCGAATAACTTTATAAGAACAATAAAGGAGTGATGCAAATCACTCCTTTTTCATGAAATGGAAAGGAGGGGAATATGGCGAGAACGTATCCGGGCATTATCTTGCGCGTGCTGGAAGGGAGCATTGCCGAGGAACTGGGGCTTGTGCCGGGGGATAAGATCCTCGCGGTCAACGATATGCCGCTGCGCGACATCATTGATTTCAGTTTTGCAATGGCGGACGAGGAGATCGAGCTCCTCGTGGAGCATGCAAATGGGGAGCAGGAGCTGATTGCATTCGATAAGGATTACGATGAGGACTTCGGCGTGGAGTTCGAGCATGCTGTCTTTGACGGGATTCGCCCCTGCGCCAATCACTGCTATTTCTGCTTTGTCGATATGATTGCACCGGATATGCGCCACAGTCTCTCCGTCAAGGATGACGACTACCGCCTTTCTTTTCTCTACGGCAATTTTGTGACGCTGACGAATATGGGGGCGGCGGATTTTTCGCGTATAGAGCGGTATCATCTCTCTCCGCTCTACGTATCGGTTCAGTGCACAAATCCTGTGCTGCGTGCCGAGATGCTGCGCTATAAGGGCGCGGCGGATATCCTTGGACAGCTCGCAAAACTCGAGGCAGCGGGCGCGGACTATCATACGCAGGTGGTTCTCTGCTACGGGCTGAATGACGGGGAGGAGCTCGAACGCACAATTCGCGATATCACGGCGCGCCGTCCCCATGCCCTCTCACTTGCCATCGTGCCCGTCGGGCTCACGAAGCACCGCAGCGATCCCTTTCCGCTTGTCCAATTCGACCAAGAGGGCGCTGCGCACGTGATCGATCAGGTGGAAGCATGGCAGGAACGCATGCGTGCGGAGGAGGGGCGCACCTTCATCTATCTCGGCGATGAATTCTACTTCCTCGCGGGACGTGAGGTGCCGTCCGCAGAGATGTACGATGGATTCCCGCAGCTCGACAACGGAATCGGACTGACGCGCAATTTCATCGAGGAGTGGGTGAAGGCCGGCGCAGCGATGGATGAGGAGGATGATGAGGCGCGCATTGCGGTCGTCAGCGGTACGGCGGTTGCGCCCGTGATGGAGCAGCTGGCGCGCGAGCTCGACCCTGATGCGCGGCGCATTCATGTTCTTCCTGTCGTGAATGAACATTTCGGTGCGACGGTCAATGTATCGGGGCTTCTGACGGGGCACGATATTATGCAGGCACTGAACGCTCTCACGCATGAGGTGGATGGTGTACTGATCCCCGCGTCTGCGCTGCGTGAGGGCGAAGATGTCTTTCTCGACGATATGAGTCTCGACGCGATGAGGGAGTCCTTTCCCTCTGTCCGCATCGAGCCTGTGGCGACGGGGCGTGACTATCGGGAGGCGCTTGCGGCATGGGGCGCGTACCATCGCGAGCGCCCGAGCGGCGGCTATACGTGGCAGAGCAATGCGGGCTATACAAAGTCTGCGGCAAGCTAACTGGATGCAGGAGAGGAGTGAAGCGGATGAGCAAGCCTATTGTGGCGGTCGTCGGACGGCCGAATGTCGGCAAATCGACGCTGTTCAATCAGATTGGCAAGAAGCGCGTTTCAATTGTCGATGATATGCCGGGGGTAACGCGCGACCGCATCTATATGGATGCGGAGTGGCTGAATCACGAGTTTACAATTATTGATACGGGGGGCATCGAGTTCGACGAGAGCGACCACATTCTCCGCTCGATGCGCAGTCAGGCAGAGCTGGCGATGGAGGAGGCGGATGTCATCCTCCTCCTCGTCGACGGACGTGCTGGGCTGACCTCCTCGGACGAGGAGGTGGCGCGCCTCCTACGACGGACGAAGAAGCCCGTCATCCTTGCCGTCAACAAGATCGACAGCTTTGATCGCGAGTCACTGATCTACGATTTTTATGCGTTGGGACTAGGCGACCCGATTCCCATCTCCGCGTCGAATGCGATGAATCTCGGCGATCTGCTCGATGCAATCGTTGCGGCATTCCCCGAGGAGATCAGCGACGGCGCTGAGTCCGACGAGATTGCAATCGCCGTTGTCGGCCGCCCGAACGTCGGCAAGTCCTCGCTTGTGAATCGTCTGCTCGGCGAAGAACGTGTCATCGTCAGCGACGTGCCCGGGACGACTCGGGATGCGATCGACACGCATTTCACGCGGGACGGCGTGAAGTATCTGCTCATCGATACGGCGGGGATGCGCCGCAAGGGGAAGATCACTCTGCCCGTGGAGCGCTACAGTGTCATGCGTTCCCTGCGCGCAATCGACCGTGCGGGCGTGGTGCTCATGGTCATCAACGCCGCCGAGGGAATTCTCGAGCAGGATACGAAGATTGCGGGATATGTCCACGAGTCTGGCAAGGGTGTCATCATTGTCGTGAACAAATGGGATATATTCCCGGAGAAACACGATAAGTCAACGCTCCGCTTCACGGATGATCTGCGAGAGAAACTGGGCTTCCTGCAATATGCACCTGTGCTCTATACATCGGCACTCACGGGACAGCGCGTCGAGCGCGTGACGGAGCTGGTCAAATACGTTGCGGAGCAGCAGTCCATGCGCATCAAGACGAGCGTGCTCAACGAACTCATCCGCGATGCGGTCTCGGTCAATCCACCGCCGACGAAGAAGGGCAAGCAGCTAAAGATCCTCTTTGTCACACAGGTGGGAATTGCGCCGCCGACGTTCATCGTATTTGTGAACGATCCCGAGCTCATGCACTTCTCCTACCTGCGCTTCATTGAGAACCGTCTGCGTGAGAGCTTTGGCTTCGAGGGAACGCCGCTGCGCCTTGTCGTACGGGCACGCAAGGAGGAGGAATAATGACGGACTATATTCTCACGGCAATTCTCGCCTATCTGATCGGCTCGATTCCGAGCGGGCTGATTCTTGGAAAGCTCTTCTGGCATACGGATTTGCGGGAGCACGGCAGCCATAATATCGGTGCAACGAATGCATGGCGGACATTGGGGAAGGGACCCGGCATCGCCGTCTTCATTGCAGACAGCCTCAAGGGGCAGGCAGGTGTTGCACTGGGGATTTTCCTTGTCGGGACGCCGCTTGCGGCGGTCATCGGTGGGCTCTTTGCGATCATCGGGCACAGCTTTTCTCTTTTCCTGCGGTTTCGCGGGGGAAAGGGCGTTGCGACATTGCTCGGCGTTCTGACAATGCTGATGGGAAATGTGACATTCATTGTATTTGTCGTTTGGTTTACGATTGTCTATATGACACGCTATGTTTCACTCGGCTCGGTGGTCGCGGGTTTTCTTACACCGATTCTTGCGGCGCTCTACGGCTATCCGATGGAATATGTGCTGTTTACCGTGATTGCTGCGATTCTTGTCATCGTCCGACATCGTGAGAACATCAAGCGCCTGATGAACGGGACAGAGAATAAGATTTAGCGTCCTTTTATTTGTTGATTACGCTTAGATATGGTATACTCAGACTGCTATAAAAATCGTTCTATCGCCTCGAAGTAATTGGACAGGCTTGACTGGGGGATATAATTTGGTGAATACGATAAAGATTGCACTTCTCGGGGCAGGAACTGTTGGTTCTGGTGTCGTGCGTACGCTTGCGATGAATGTGGATACGATTACGGGACGCAGCGGCACACATATTGAGATTGCAAAGATTCTCGTGCGCGATGCAAAAAAACATCGTCCCGAGGCTGAGGGCATTGCACTCACGGATAATTTTGACGAGATCCTGAATGATACGGAGATTTCGGTTGTCGTCGAGGTGATGGGCGGACTTACGCCTGCAAAGGACTATATGTTACGCGCGATGGCGGCGGGCAAGCACGTTGTCACGGCGAATAAGGATGTCATTGCAGAGCACCTTGCCGAGCTTTATGCTGCTGCGGATGAGAACAATGTTGACTTCCTCTATGAGGCGAGTGTCGGCGGTGGCATTCCCATCATCAAGCCGCTGAAGGAGTGTCTGACGGCAAACAGCATCTCGGAGATTATGGGCGTTGTCAATGGTACAACGAACTACATGCTGACGAAGATGACCGAAAAGCACGTCAGCTATGATGCCGTCCTGCGACGCGCCCAGGAAAAGGGCTATGCGGAGGCAAATCCCTCGGCGGATGTGGATGGTCTCGATGCTGCGCGCAAGGCTGCAATCCTTGCTTCACTTGCCTTTGATACGGTCATCGGTTTCGAAGATGTCTCCGTTGAGGGCATTTCGCATATCACCGAGGATGACATAGAGTACGGACTCAACCTCGGCTACGTCATCAAACTTCTCGCGGTCGGGCGCAATACGGAGGAGGGAATCGACGTCCGCGTCCACCCCGTTTTCCTGCCGAAGACGCATCCGCTTGCCTCGGTGAACGGGGTGTTCAACGCGATCTTTGTGCGCGGCAATGTGCTCGGTGATGCGATGTTCTACGGACGTGGTGCAGGTTCGCTCCCTACGGCTTCGGCGGTGGTTGCGGACATCATCGAGATTGCGCGTGATATTGTGTCCGGTACGACGGGCCGCATGAAGTACAAGATCGGGGAGAGAAAGAAGCTCTGTCCCGTGGAAAAGACGAAGTCTTCCTACTATCTGCGTCTCGTTGTTGCAGATGAGCCGGGTGTGCTCGGAGAGATTGCAACGACATTCGGGCGTGCGGGGGTCAGCCTCAAGTCCGTGATTCAGGCGCGTTGGACGGAGACTGGGGATGCAGAGATTGTCGCCGTGACCCATGTCGTCACCCATGCAGCGGCATCTGCAGCAGTAGAGGCACTCGAGGCGCTCCCCGTCGTACGTGAGGTGCGCAGCTTGATCCGCGTTGCAGACGGGCAGGAGGATCTGCTATGAATGAGCGATCCGTACGGGTGCGCGTTCCTGCGACAAGTGCGAATCTCGGCCCGGGTTTTGACGCGTTGGGGGTTGCCTGTACGCTGTATAACGAAATGACGCTGACGCTCACGCACGAAAAGGGGCTTCATATCTCTGCGCGCGGCGAAGGCGCGGCGTATATTCCGGGCGATGAGCGCAATATCGTATGGAAATCCATTCAATATCTTCTCCAGCGTGCCGACCGTGCGGAGGAGTTCCAGGGCGCAAAGATCCGCATGAACAATCGGATTCCGCTGTCACGTGGACTTGGCAGCAGTGCAACGGCGATTGTGGCGGGGCTTACTGCGGCAAATGCCATTGTCGGCAGTCCGTTCAGCCGTGATGATCTCCTGCAGCTGGCGACAGACATCGAGGGACATCCCGACAATGTTGCGCCTGCAATCTATGGCGGATTCACGGTAAACACCGTGACAAACGGTCATGTGGAATGTTTTTCCTTCCTGCCGCGTATCTTTATGCGCTTTGTCGTCATGGTGCCGGACTTCTATCTCTCGACAAAATCTGCGCGTGAGGTACTACCCTCGGAAGTCCCCATGAAGGACGCTGTATTCAACGTCAGCCATGCAGCGATGATGGTCGCAGCGCTCGCGCGCGGTTCGGAGAAACATCTCGGCAATGCCTTTGAGGACGCACTCCATCAGAACTATCGCGCATCCCTCATCCCGGGCATGTTTGATGTCTTTGCCGCAGCGAAGAAGGCAGGCGCCTACGGGGCAGTCTTGAGCGGGGCGGGACCCTGCCTCATTGCCTTTGCTCCCGAGCATCGCAAATGCACGGAGGAAGTGGCAGCCGCCATGCAGGAAGCGTTCCTTGCGCACGATGTGAAGGCACGCCCCCTTCATCTGCGTCTCGATACGAAGGGGGCGCGTGTCCTGCGGCTCCAGCAGCGAAAGAGATGATTTAGGGAATCACTGATAAATTCAGCGCCGCCATCTTAACGCATCTTTTTTGCCCGCACTGTGTCGGCAAAT
>NZ_KB290930.1:210630-254580 GCF_000318175.2 Selenomonas sp. oral taxon 138 str. F0429
AATCTGACGGACTTCATATTATCAGTGATTCCCTCGTACCGACCTTACAGTTCTTTTACGGCGATCTGTGAGGTCGGTTTATTTTTTGAAAAAGGACTTGAAATCTTATGCAGTAAAGATGTATAATTATAAAATCTTTTCGAAGATGAAACGGAGGGGATGAAATGAAGGCAAGTATTATCGGAGCTTCTGGATATGCCGGGGAAGAACTGATTCGCCTGCTACATGGACATCCGAATGTCGAGATTGCACATCTGACATCGGAGCGTCATACAGGCGAACGCATATCCACACTTTATTCACATTTATTGAATATTTATAACAAAGAGCTCGAATCCATGGAGGATGTACGCAGCATTGCTGCAGATAGTGATGTTCTTTTTATCGCACTTCCGCATGGACATGCAATGAAGATTGCAAAGAGTGTTTCAGATCTGCCGCTGCGCATCATTGATCTGGGCGCAGACTATCGGTTTGCAGATACCTCCGTGTATGAAGCGTGGTATCATGTGGATCATATCGACCCCGATGCGGATCGCGCCTATGGTCTTGCCGAGCTCTATCGCGATCAGGTGCGTTCAGCGCACATCATCGGAAATGCGGGCTGCTATACGACGGCGAGCATACTTGCACTTGCTCCTCTTGTGAAAGCCCGTCTGGTGCAGATGGATTCGATCCTCGTCGATGCTGTGTCGGGTGTATCGGGAGCGGGGCGCACACCGAAGGAAAGTACGCATTTTCCGGAGTTCTATGATAGCTTTACGGCATACGGCGCCGTATCGCACCGTCATACGCCGGAGATCGAGCAGGCGCTTTCCAATGTGGGCGGCGCTGCGGTCACGATTAACTTCACGCCGCATCTTGCACCGATCTCGCGCGGCATTCTCGCAACCTGCTATGCGAAAATGAACGAAGGCGTGACGCCGGAGCAGATTGATGCGACCTTTGCGGAGATGTATGCGGATGAGTTCTTTATCCGTCTGCTTGGAAGAGGTGCGTATCCCGCAACGAAATATGTACGTGGCACGAACTTCTGTGATATCGCGTGGCATATCGACCCGCGAACGCAGCGTGTCATTGTATTCTCTGCCATTGACAATCTCGTCAAGGGGGCGGCGGGGCAGGCAATACAGAATATGAATATTGCATTTGGTCTGGATGAGCGTGCGGGGCTGGATCTCGTGCCCATGTATCCGTGATTTTGTAGGAAAATGGAGGAAAATATATGTTCAGCGAAGAGAGTGCGAAGCTCGGGGTTACCTACCCGAAGGGATTTCAGGCAGCCGGCGTCAAGGCGGGCATCAAGAAGAGCGGGAATCTCGATGTTGCCGTGATCTACAGTGACAGGGAAGCCGCTGTTGCGGGAACCTTTACGAAGAATGCCGTTGCGGCAGCGCCCGTCCATGTCTCAAAGGCGGTTGTTGCCACGCATACGGCACGCGCCATTGTTGCCAATGCGGGCTGCGCCAATGCCTGCACAGGGGCGCAGGGCGAGGCGGATGCCGCCGCAATGCAGAAAATCGCAGCCGATGCGCTCGGCTGCGGCGCGCAGGATGTCATTGTCGCCTCGACGGGCATCATCGGTCAGCTTCTGCCGATGGACAAGGTGGAGAAGGGCATTCATGCGGCGGTAAAGGAGCTCTCACCGCATGGAAGCATGGATGCGGGCAACGCCATCATCACGACGGATACCTACTCCAAGGCGGGAACGACCTCCGTTATGCTCGGCGGCAAGGAAGTCCGTCTCGGCATCATTGCAAAGGGCTCGGGCATGATTCGCCCCGATATGGCGACGGTGCTCTGCTTTATCACAACCGATGCGGATATCGACGGCATGCTCCTGCAAGAAGCGCTTTCTGAGGTTATGGAATACAGCCTCAATATGATCTCGATCGACGGCGACATGAGCACGAACGATATGGCAATTGTGCTTGCGAACGGGGCTGCAGGAAATCCGAAGATCACGGAGAAGAATGCGGACTACGAGGCGTTCAAAGGAGCACTCCTCGCGCTCTGTCAGGGGATCTCGGAGAAGATCGCAGCAGACGGCGAGGGGGCGACGAAATTCATCACCATTCACGTCAAGGGGGCAAAGAATTTTGCTGATGCCAAGACGGTTGGCATGAGTGTGGCAAACAGTCCGCTCGTCAAGACTGCGTTCTTTGGTGAGGATCCGAACTGGGGACGCGTGATCTGTGCGGTTGGCTATGCGGGCGTCCCTATGGATCCGAATCGGACGACTGTGAAGTTCGGCGGCATTCCCGTCTATGCGGAAGGCGTGGGTGCGGCATACGATGCGGATGCACTGCGTGCAGTGATGACAGCGCATGATATCGTCATTGATATCGACCTTGACGATGGCGCTGCGGAAGCCACGGTCTGGACCTGCGATTTCTCCTATGAATATGTGAAGATCAACGGCGAGTATCATACCTGAGAGGGGGACGGCGATGTACTCCGATCATGACAAGGCGGAAATTCTTGTAGACGCACTCCCATACATTCAGGAGTTCTACGGGAAAACGGTCGTCATCAAATACGGCGGCAACGCGATGATCAACGACGCACTGAAGGAAAATGTCATGCGCGACGTGGCGCTGATGAAGTTTGTCGGCATCCGTCCGATCCTCGTGCACGGGGGAGGACCCGAGATCACGGGCTTTCTCAAGAAGGTCGGCAAGGAGAGTGAGTTTGTCTCGGGGCTCCGTGTGACCGACGAGGAGACTGTCGAGATCGCCGAGATGGTTCTCGACGGTAAGCTGAACTCAGAGATTGTGGGACTGCTCAATCTGCGCGGCGTGCGTGCGGTCGGGCTCAGCGGCAAGGACGCAGGGCTCATCAAGGCGAAGAAGAAGCACGCGACTGTCTATGAAAACGACGAGGCGCGTACGGTGGACATCGGCTACGTCGGGGAGGTCACGGAGATCGATACGGGCATCATCGTCGATCTCCTCAATCAGGGCTATGTACCCGTCATTGCCCCCATCGGCATGGGGGCTGAGGGAGAGAGCTACAATATCAATGCGGACTATGTTGCAGCGGAGATTGCGGGAGCACTGCATGCAGAGAAATTCCTGCTCCTTACGGATGTGGAAGGCGTCTACAAGGATTTTGGCGACAAGAGCAGTTTCCTCTCGCAGCTGCACATGGACGAGGCGAAGGAATACATACGCAGCGGCGTCATTGCGGGCGGCATGATTCCGAAGGTGGAGGCGTGTCTTAGGGCACTTGAGGCGGGGGCGCACAAGACCCATATCATCGACGGGCGGCTTGCACACTCCATCATCTTGGAGATCTTCACCTCGCGCGGTATCGGAACGATGGTGCTTCCGTAGGCAGGAGATATGATGAAGAACGAGAATGAAATTATTACAAGGGATACGGCGAGCTATCTGCCCGTGTTCGCACGCTATCCGATTGTGCTCGACCACGGGGACGGTTCGTATGTGTGGGATGTCAATGGGCGAAAATACCTCGATGCGCTCGGCGGAATTGCGGTGAATGTGCTCGGACATAATTACGCGCCGCTCGTAAACGCGATTGCCGCGCAGGCAGCGCGTCTCATCCATGTATCGAACCTCTACTACACCGAGGCGCAGGCGGATGCTGCGGCAAAGCTGTCGCAGCTCACGGCGGGCGGCAAGGTGTTCTTCGGCAACTCGGGTGCAGAGGCGAATGAGGGCGCAATCAAGGCTGCGCGCAAATACGCGCATACAATCTCTCCCGACAAATCGCAGATCATCACGGCGCTCGGCAGCTTCCACGGCCGTACACTCGCGACGCTGACGGCGACGGGACAGGAGAAATTCCACAAGGGCTTCGAGCCGCTGCCGGGGGGGTTCGACTATGTGCCGTTCAACGATATCGCGGCGCTCGAAGCCATGATGAGCGCACGCACGGCGGCCGTCATGCTCGAACCGATTCAGGGCGAGGGCGGCGTGCGCATGCCGTCGGACGGCTATCTGAAAGAGGTGCGGGAACTCTGTGACAAGCACGATGCCCTCCTGATCTTTGACGAGATTCAGACGGGGATGGGGCGCACAGGGACGTTTTACGCCTATGAAGCGCAGGGCGTAATGCCGGATATTGTCACGCTCGCCAAGGGGCTTGCGGGCGGTGTACCGATTGGGGCGTTCGTCGTCACGGAGAAGGTCGCCGTTGCATTTCACGCGGGCGACCATGGCTCCACCTTCGGCGGGAATCCGCTTGTGTGTGCGGCGGCAAACGTCGTCCTTGATACGATTGCAGACGAGACTTTCCTGCGTGAAGTACAGTCGGTCGGCACATATTTCAAAGAAGCACTGCGCGGCTTGCAGGAGAAATATCCTGCGCATATCAGAGAGGTGCGCGGCACGGGGCTGATTCTCGGCATGGAGATGCAGAGGAATGAGGATGCGGCGGCAATCGCCCGACGGATGTTGGAGCAGGGCGTTATCATCAACTGTACGGCTGGGAATGTTCTGCGCTTTATCCCGCCGCTGATTTTCTCGAAGACTGAAGTGGATGAACTGATTGCTGTTTTGGATCGCTGCATCCTTGACATATGTGACCGAGGAGGACTATGATGAACAAGGGAATGGATTTGCTCTCCATCCACGAACTCAGTGCAGATGACGTAGAGGAGATACTGACGCTTGCGGCTGATCTCAAGGCAAAGCAGAAGGCGGGCATTCCGCATCCTCTGCTTGCGGGCAAGACGCTCGGCATGATCTTCGAGAAGTCCTCGACTCGGACGCGCGTCTCCTTCGAGGTGGGGATGTACCAGCTCGGTGGGCAGGCGCTCTTTCTCAGCAGCCGCGACCTGCAGCTTGGGCGCGGCGAGCCGATCAAGGACACAGCGCGCGTGCTCTCACGCTATCTCGACGGCATTATGATCCGCACCTATGGGCATGACCGCATCGAGGAGCTGGCGCGCTGGGCGGATGTCCCCGTCATCAACGCGCTCAGCGATCTTCTGCACCCATGTCAGGCACTCACGGATCTCCTCACAATCCGTGAGTACAAGGGCAAGAATCTCGCGGGATTGAAGATGGCATATGTCGGCGACGGCAACAATATGACACATTCGCTCATGTATGCGGCGGCAAAGGTCGGCATGCACTTCGCTGCGGCAACGCCCGAGGGCTATGCGCCGAATGCGGCGGTTGTGGCAAATGCAAAGGCAGATGCAGCGGCATCGGGCGCAACGGTGACGATCACCACCGATCCGAAAGAGGCGGTGCAGGGCGCAGATGTCATCGTCACGGACACGTGGGCGAGTATGGGGCAGGAGGATGAGCACGATGCGCGGATTGCATGTTTCCGTCCCTATCAGGTCAACCGCGAACTCGTTGCCGCCTCGGGGGAGGCACGCTGCATTGTCATGCACTGTCTGCCCGCGTATCGCGGTGAGGAGATCACGGAGGAGGTCTTTGAGAACTTCGCCGATGTGATCTTTGACGAGGCGGAGAACCGTCTCCACGTCCAAAAGGCAATCATGGCGCTCGTAATGGGCGACTGAATTTACTAAGGAGTTGTTTCAAACATGGCAAAGCAGATCAAAAAAGTAGTCCTTGCGTATTCCGGCGGTCTGGATACCTCGGTCATCATTCCGTGGCTGAAGGAGCACTATGACAACTGCGAGGTCATCGCCGTCTGCGCGGATGTCGGGCAGGGCGAGGAGCTTGAGCCCGTACATGACAAGGCTCTTGCCTCAGGCGCATCGAAGGTGCATATCGTCGATCTGACGAAGGAATTCCTTGAGGAGTACGTCTGGCCGACACTCAAGGCGGGCGCAGTCTACGAGGGGAAGTATCTGCTCGGCACATCGTTTGCGCGCCCTGTGATTGCAAAGGCTCTCGTCGACATCGCAAAGAGCGAGGGTGCAGATGCGATTGCACACGGCGCGACGGGAAAGGGCAACGATCAGGTGCGCTTTGAGCTGACGGTCAAGGCGCTTGCACCAAATCTCCAGATCATTGCGCCGTGGCGCGAGTGGGATCTCGACTCCCGTACGGCGGAGATCGAGTATGCAAAGAAGCATGGCATCCCCGTTGCAACGGAGAACAAGACCTACAGCATGGATCGCAATATCTGGCATCTCTCGCATGAGGGCTCCGATCTCGAGGATCCCGCGAATGAGCCGAAGAACTCCATGTTCCTTATCTCCTGTGCGCCTGAGGATGCGCCGGATGCACCCGAGTATGTCTCCATCTCGTTCGAGCAGGGTGTTCCTGTCGCTGTCAACGGGGAGAAGCTGGGGGCGGTCGAACTACTGACGAAGCTCAACGAGATCGGTGCACGCAACGGCGTCGGTATCGTCGACATCTGCGAGAACCGCCTCGTCGGCATGAAGTCGCGCGGCGTCTACGAGAATCCGGGCGGATCGATCCTCTACTACGCGCACCGTGAGCTCGAGTATCTCTGCCTCGACCGCGCCACCTTCCACTACAAGGAAGGCCTTGCCATCCGCTACGGCGAGCTCGTCTACGATGGCATGTGGTTCTGCCAGCTGCGCGAGGCGCTTGCCGCATTCGTGGACAGCACGCAGGAGACTGTGACGGGTGAGGTGCGCCTCAAGCTCTACAAGGGCAACATCATCTCTGCGGGCGCAACGTCGCCATATTCGCTCTACAGTCAGGAGTTCGTCACCTTCGAGCATGACGATGTCTACAACCAGGCGGATGCAACGGGCTTCATCAACCTCTTTGGCCTGCCGCTCAAGGTGCGCGCACTCATGCAGGAGGGGCAGAAGTAATGAGCGAAAAGCTCTGGGGCGGACGCTTCTCCAAGACGACGGACGAGATGATCAACGAGTTTCAGGCGTCCATCGCCTTTGATCGGCGCATGTACCGCGAGGATATTGCAGGATCGCTTGCGCACTCTGCTATGCTTGCAAAGGTGGGGATTCTCTCGGAGGAGGATCGTGCGGCAATCGACAAGGGGCTGCGAGATATCCTCGGACAGATCGAGAGCGGCGCATTTGAATTCAGCGTCGAGCTCGAAGATATTCATATGAATATCGAAAAGCGTCTGACCGATGCGATTGGAGATGCGGGCAGCCGTCTGCATACGGCGCGCAGCCGCAATGATCAGGTGGCGCTCGATACCCATATGTTCGTGCGCCGCTCCGTCGTGGAGGTGCTCGGTCACATCGCCGAGCTCCAACACGCGCTGGTGGAATCCGCACAAGCCAATAAGGATGTCATCATGCCGGGCTACACGCATTTGCAGCGCGCCCAGCCCATCCTTTTCGCGCATCATCTTATGGCATACTTCGGTATGCTTACGCGCGACTTTGAGCGCTTTCAAGGCGTCTATGCGCGGACGGACATCATGCCGCTCGGCGCAGGGGCACTCGCGGGCACGACGCTGCCGATTGATCGTGCATTTGTCGCGCAGAAGCTGAACTTTGAGCGCATCTATACGAACAGTTTGGATGCGGTCAGTGACCGTGACTACATCCTCGAATTCCTCTCGGCGGCGTCCATCCTCATGGTGCATCTCTCGCGGCTCTCGGAGGAGATCATCCTCTGGTGCTCGCGTGAGTTCTCCTTTGTGGAACTGGACGACGCGCACTGCACAGGCTCGTCCATGATGCCGCAGAAGAAGAATCCCGATGTCTCCGAGCTCGTGCGCGGTAAGACGGGGCGCGTGGTCGGTCATCTCATGGCGATGCTCACTGCGGTCAAGGGACTTCCGCTTGCGTACAACAAGGATCTGCAGGAGGACAAAGAGGGGTTGTTTGACGCCATCGACACGGTGAACTTCAGCCTTGCCGTCTACGCGCAGCTGATCCGTGGGATGAAGGTGCGCGCGGATGTCATGCGCCACGCCGTCGAGGCGGACTTCTCGAATGCAACAGATCTTGCAGACTACCTCGTTCGGAAGGGAATGCCCTTCCGTCAGGCACATAGCGTCTCCGGACAGGCGGTCGCACTCTGCATCGAGCGTGGCATCTGGCTTATAGATCTGCCGCTTGCGGACTATCAGAAGCTGTCGAACCTCTTTGCAGAGGATGTATACGAGGCGATTCGCCCCGAGACCTGCGTTGCGGGACGGAACTCCTATGGCGGTACCTCGTACGAGCAGGTCGCAATGCAGCTCACTGCGGCAGAGGAACTGATGGCGGAGGAGAAGCGCATACTCTCGGCGTTGGAGACGAAGCAGCAGATCCTGTGAGCCACTTCTTTTAGCGTCAGGTGCTAAAGATTTATCAAAGAATAATCCCGTGTTAAGTTATATCAAACGCTGCACAGGGATAATATACCCACATCGGAAAGGAGAAATTACGATGAAGAAAATTGCAATTCTGGCTGCTGTGCTTGGTCTTTCCATTTCGACGGCGGCTTCGGCAGCGCCGATCAACCATCTCAGCACACATGATACGGCTGTCGGCATCGGTACGAAAGAGGCCTATATCGAGTACAAGGCAACGGACGAGATCGCCGTTGGCATAGGGCGGAATGACCGCAATGAGTACGGCAATCCAAAGGATGTCTACATGCAGTACAATGTTGTTGGACAGAACGTTCGCCTCCTCGGCGGTTATCGTTGGGATATGGGGCAGACAGACGAGAACAATCTCTATGGTGGTTTGGCGCTCAGCACACCGACAGTACTCGGCTTCAATGCCTATGCGTCCTATATTGCGGGCAAGGATTTCAACGAGTCGCAGGTCGGGCTGAACAAGTCCCTGATCGCAAATCTGGATCTCAATGTAAACTATCACAACTTCAAGCCGGATCACGGCAGCCGTGAGAACGGCGTCGGTGTCGGTCTCACCATGCGCTTCTGAGCGCACGATATAAGGCACTCCCTGCACTCGGTTGGGAGTGCCTTTTGTGTATCTGCACAAAATTTATTTGCATTGTTGGTAATGGAATGGTAAAATAGCCTCAAGTGAATGGATCGGATCATTTTTCTTGCGGTTTTCGCGTTGCTGTGCGGTCGTATTTTTTCACAGCAATGACAGCGAAGACGGCGCTTTCCCATATGGCGACGATGGAGGGAATCTCCTCCGGTCGCTGTATTTTCGTGTGGATGAATTCTGATTTCATGATCGAATGGATGAGCAATTATTTAAGGAATAGGGACACGGTGAAGATGTCCCATATCTATGGAGGTGTGTTTTTTGTCGTTAAATCGTAATGGCAATCATGGGAAAAATGTGCAGAAGGTACAGGTCATACCGCTTGGCGGTCTTGGCGAGATCGGAAAGAACATGACTGCCATCCGTGTGGATGATGAGATTCTCGTTGTGGACTCCGGGCTCATGTTCCCGGAGGAGGACATGCTCGGCATCGACCTCGTCATTCCCGATATTACCTATCTGATCGAAAACAGGGACAAGGTCAAGGCAATCGTCCTGACGCATGGTCATGAGGATCACATCGGCGCGTTGCCCTATGTGATGAAGCAGATTCCCGTACCTGTCTATGGGACGCGGCTGACGCTTGGTATTCTTGAGGGGCGCCTGAAGGAAAACGGGGTGGATTCAAGCAATCTGCACTCCGTGATGGCGGGAGACATCATCAACATCGGCTGCTTCAGCGTCGGATTCATCCGCGTGAACCACTCGATTCCCGACGCGGTCGGACTCTCGATCAAGACGCCTGTGGGCATGATTGTCCACACGGGGGATTTCAAGCTGGACTATACGCCGGTCGACGGACAGATGACGGATTTCCGCCGCTTCTCCGATCTCGGCAACAAGGGGGTTCTGCTCCTCCTCGCCGACAGCACGAATGCGGAGAGGGAGGGGCATACGGCGAGCGAGCGCACGGTCGGCGCGGCATTCGACAAGGCCTTCCATAATGTGCGCGGGCGCATTATCGTCGCGACGTTCTCTTCGAATGTCCACCGCATCCAGCAGGTCATCGACACGGCGGTGAAATACAAGCGGCGCGTTGCCGTCCTCGGGCGCAGCATGGAGAATGTCGTTGGTATCTCTCTCGATTTGGGCTATCTGACAGCACCCGAGGGGACGATCATCGGCATCGATGAGGTGAACAACTTCCGTCCCGAGCAGATCGTCATCGTGACGACGGGCAGTCAGGGTGAGCCGATGTCTGCGCTCTCGCGCATGGCGGCATCCGATCACCGTAAGATTACGATTGTGCCGGGCGATACAGTTATTATCTCGGCGACGCCGATCCCGGGCAACGAGAAGCTCGTCTCTAAGACGGTGGACAATCTGATGAAGCTCGGTGCGAACGTCATCTATGGGCGTGACAAGGGCATTCACGTCTCGGGGCACGGCAGCCGCGAGGAACTCAAGCTCATGCACAATCTCGTGCGTCCGAAGTTTTTTATGCCCGTGCACGGCGAATACCATCACCTCGTGCAGCACGCAAGCCTTGCACGCGAACTCGGTATGCCGAAGGAAAATATCTTCATCAGTGAGAACGGACAGATTCTCGAGTTCACGAAGGAGAAGGGACAGGTTGTCGGACGCGTGCAGTCCGGCATGGTCATGGTCGATGGTCTCGGTGTCGGCGATGTGGGCAATATCGTCCTGCGTGACCGCCGTCAGCTGTCGCAGGACGGCATCCTCATCATCGTTGTGACGATGGATCGCCAGAACAACCGCGTTGTATCGGGACCCGACATCGTCTCACGCGGCTTTGTCTACGTGCGTGAGTCGGAGGCGCTGATGGAGGAGGCACGTGCGCGTGTCCAGCAGGCGCTCGATCGCTGTGAGGATGAGAATGTGCGCGAGTGGTCGGCGATCAAGTCGAATGTGCGCGACGCACTCAGCCGCTATCTCTTCGATAAGACGCGCCGCCGCCCGATGATACTGCCCATCATTATGGAGATCTGACAAAGCGGATACAAAGAGGTCGCCCATTTAGGGTGACTTTTTTATTTGTAAATATATCGGAAAAATTGTAGCCTTGTGTATATTGCGGGCAAGTAGAAAAAGGGGTAGAATGAACCCGTATGGTAATGTATTGATTGGGGCGAGGAGGAGTTTTATGACGGCAGCTGAAGAGAAGGAGCTCCAGCTTTTCGCGGTGAAGGTACGCGAGGGTATTTTGCGCAGCACACATGCAGCAAAGAGCGGGCATCCTGGCGGCTCACTTTCATCGACGGAGTATTTTACCTATCTCTACAATAAGGAAATCCGCGTTGACCCGAAGAATCCGAACGATCCGATCCGCGATCGCTTCGTTCTCTCGAAGGGACATGTCGCACCCGGACTCTATGCGACGCTTGCCAATCGCGGTTTCTTTCCCGTGGAGGAGCTGCTGACACTGCGCCATATCGGCTCACGTCTGCAGGGACATCCGAATATGAACCTTACGCCGGGCGTGGATATGTCTACGGGCTCGCTCGGGCAGGGCATTTCGACGGCGGCGGGCATGGCAAAGGGTGCAAAGTATCTCGGCAAGGACATCAATGTCTACACGCTGCTCGGCGACGGTGAGCTTGCCGAGGGGCAGGTCTGGGAGGCGCTCATGTTCTCGGCGCACTACAAGCTGGATAACCTCTGCATCGCAGTGGATGTCAACGGCCTCCAGATCGACGGCGCAACGGCAGATGTCATGAATACAGCACCGATCGACGCGAAGTTTGAGGCGTTCGGCTGTGCGGTTATTTGGATTGACGGGCATGACTACAATGCACTGGAAGAGGCGTTCAAGGCGTTCCATGCAAACAAGGGGACAGGAAAGCCAACCGCGATCCTTATGAAGACGGTGAAGGGCAAGGACATCTCCTTTATGGAGAACAATGCTGGCTGGCATGGCAAGGCACCCAATGATGACGAACTCGCACGAGGCCTTGAGGAACTGGCTGCGATTCGCAAGCAGATTGAGGAGGCATGAGCATGGCAGACGTAAAGAAAGTTGCAACACGTGACAGCTACGGAAACGGACTTGTAGAGCTCGGCAAAGAACATGAAAATATTGTTGTTCTGGATGCGGATCTCGCAGGGGCGACGAAGAGCGGAACATTCAAGAAGGCATTTCCTGACCGTCACTTTAACTGCGGCATTGCAGAGTGTGATATGGTCGGCGTCGGTGCGGGACTCTCGACGATGGGGCTCGTGCCGTTCGTGTCCACCTTTGCCATGTTTGCGGCGGGGCGTGCCTACGAGCAGGTGCGCAACACGATCGGCTATCCGCATCTGAACGTCAAGATCTGTGCGACGCACGGCGGCATCTCCGTCGGTGAGGACGGTGCATCCCATCAGTGCTGTGAGGACTTTGCCCTCATGCGTACGATTCCGGGCATGACGGTCATGTGCCCCTCGGATGATGTGGAGGCACGCAAGATGGTGCGCGCCGCGTACGAGATGGAGGGCCCTGTATACATCCGCTTCGGGCGTGCGGCGACGCCGGTCTATCATGACGAGTCATATGAATTCGCCATTGGAAAGGGCGAGGTCACTCAGGACGGTACAGATGTCGCCATCATCGCGACGGGCATTCTCGTCCCCGAGGCAATCAAGGCAGGCAAGCTCCTCGCTGCTGAGGGGATCAAGGCGCGCGTCATCAATATGGCGACAATCAAGCCGCTCGATGAGGAGCTTGTCATTCGTGCGGCGCAGGAATGCGGCAGGATTGTGACCGTCGAGGAGCACAATATCCTCGGCGGACTTGGCGAGGCAGTTGCAGGCGTTGTTACCGAGCATGCCCCCGTTCCCGTCCACCGCATCGGCGTTCGTGACGAGTTCGGGCACTCTGGCCCTGCGGCGGAGCTGCTCAAGCAGTTCGGACTGACGGCAGAGCACATTGTGGCGCAGACGAAGACCTTTGTCGGGAAGT
Source organism: Selenomonas sp. oral taxon 138 str. F0429 (assembly GCF_000318175.2). Lineage (NCBI taxonomy): Bacteria > Bacillati > Bacillota > Negativicutes > Selenomonadales > Selenomonadaceae > Selenomonas > Selenomonas sp. oral taxon 138. The sequence continues at coordinate 223,380 of NZ_KB290930.1, forward strand.
AAACGAACATGGGAAGACGCTTTTACATTTGTAGAGGCGTCTTTTTTATTTCGAAAATAACGCCGCAGTGGGGGATGGATAAAATACCTTGTGGATTTTCGGCGAATTGTTTATAATGGAGAGAGTTTAGATTCTTCAATGTAAAGAAAGAGAAGCCTCATGAAGCGGTATACGCTATTTATTGTCGTGATTGCTCTTCTCGTGACAATAATTGCTGCAGGGTCGGCATTTCTCTCGTCCGGTTCGCCTACGGTGAAACGCCATCCCATGCAGGAACTGACAGCATATACATCACTCCCCGCAGAGATTGCGGCGGTTCTGTCCGAGGAGTATGAAAAAGAGCATAATATCCGTGTCAATTTCGTTCAGCTGTCCTCCGAACAGATTCTAAAGCGTCTCAATGACCAATCCCGTGAGGAGGGGGATGGAAAGGCTGCGCTTGTCCTGACGGATCGTGAGACGCTTGACCGCGCTGCTGCAGCAGGCTATCTTGTACCCTATATCTCGGAGAAGAGCGATCAGGTTGCGGACTCATTCCGCCATCCGAACCGCTATTGGACAGGAGTCTGGTATGATCCTGTCGTCTTTGCCGTAAATCAGGACTATCTGCGGACGCATCTCGATCTGCCGAACTCTTGGCAGCAGCTCACACAGCAGCGTGACATCCGCATCGGAACCACGGATTTCATGGCGGCAGATGCCTCGTCGAATCTGCTCTACAGCATGATTGCCGAGTACGGTGATCAGCGCGCATTTGAGATTTGGCGCAGGATTCAGCCGAAGATCATACAGTATTCCAAATACCTGCACACGCCGGTACGGCAGGCGGGGATGGGGGAGGTAGATCTCTCGGTGGCGGTTCTGAGCGAGACACTCCGTTATGTGCATGACGAGTACCCCATCCGCATTCTCTATCCCGTGGACGGCACGTCGGCGGTCATCTATGGGACGGGCATTGCCTTTCGTGCGTCGGAGCGCGATGCACGCGCGGCAGAGGTCTTTGCAGACTGGCTGCTGACGGATGAGGCGCAGCTCTCGCTGGAACAGCATCGGTTCTACTTCCTCACCACGAATCCAATGACGCTTTCCTATCAGATGTTTGCAGGGAAGAATATCAACATTTTTAGAAACAGGCCGTATTTCAGCAAGGAGGAAAAGGAGATCCTCCTGGATCGCTGGATCAAAGAGGTGCGGTTCTACGAATAATAACGAAAGCCGGAGGAGAGTTTATCAGTGAAAGCAGGTTTTATCAGTCTCGGTTGTGCAAAGAATCTCGTTGATACGGAGGTCATGCTCGGCATCATGCAGGAGCACGGGATTGAGATCACCAATGAGCCTGCGGAGGCGGATATCCTGATCGTCAACACCTGCGCCTTCATCCAGTCCGCGAAGGAAGAATCCATCACAACCGTGCTTGGCATGGCGGACTATAAGGAGACGGGGCGCTGTCGGAGCCTGATTGTTGCAGGATGCCTCGGGCAGCGCTATGGACAGCAGTTGCTCGATGAGATCCCAGAGGCGAACGCCATCATTGGGACAGGGGCATGGGGGCGTATCATGGAGGTCATCCAAGAGACGCTGAAAGGGCGGCGTCTTCTGATCTCAGGCAAGGACGAGACCATCTATGATGCCAAGACGCCGCGTCTGCGCACGACGCCCCAATATACCGCCTATGTCAAGATCGCCGAGGGCTGCGATCATCGCTGTGCGTTCTGTGCGATTCCACTCATTCGTGGCAGCTTTCGCAGTAGGGAGATGGAGGATATTCTCTCAGAGGCACGCGGACTCGCAGAGAGTGGCGTGCGTGAGATCGTCCTGATCGCGCAGGACAGCGCAAACTATGGTCTCGATCGCTATCGAAAGCCGATGCTTCCTGCACTTTTGCGGGAGCTGGCGAAGATTGAGAAAATTGCATGGATTCGCGTACTCTACAGCTATCCAAAGTACTTCACGGATGAGCTCATTGAAGTGTTTGCAAGCGAGCCCAAGGTTGTAAAATACGTCGACCTCCCTCTGCAGCACGCACATAATGCATTGCTGCGTTCAATGAATCGCCCCGATACGCGTGAGGGCGTAGAGAAGCTGATTAAAAAGCTGCGTGAGCGCATCCCCGGCGTTGCAATCCGCTCGACGTTCATCGTCGGATTCCCCGGAGAGACGGACACGCACTATCAAGCACTCCGCTCCTTTGTGGAGGAGCAGCGCTTTGATAAGGTGGGAATCTTTACCTACTCCGAGGAGGAGGATACGCCTGCAGCCACGATGGCGCAGAAGGTCTCCGAGGAGGTCATGCAGGAGCGTTATCATGACCTCATGAGCCTGCAGAGCAAGATCTCCGAAGAGATCAATATCGGCCTTGAAGATCAGGAGATGGATGTTCTGATCGAAGGGCGCGATGCGGAGCAGCAGGCGATCGCTGTCGGACGCTCCTATCGGGAGGCACCCGAGGTGGACGGACAGATCTATATCGAGGGAGATGCCGAGAGCCAAGTTGGTGAGATTGTCCGCGTCCGTCTGCTGCAGGGATTTACCTACGATATTGTGGGTGAGAGGGTGCATTGATGGAGTCTGCATATGAAATGCTCTCTGATAAGTTGGGGAGGGATCTGTACGCGCGCGGACTTACGATTGCCTGTGCTGAGTCCTGTACCGGAGGACTCCTCACGAGTACGCTGACGGATATTCCAGGCAGCTCCTACTACGTCATGGGCAGCGTCGTTTCCTACTCAAATGATGTGAAGTCGCGTGTTCTTGGTGTTTCCGAGGAGACTCTTTCACAATACGGTGCTGTCTCTGAGGAGACGGCACGGGAGATGGCGGAGGGGGTGCGACAGCTCATGCAGACTGATATTGGCGTCGGCATTACGGGCATTGCAGGCCCCGACGGCGGATCGGAGGAAAAGCCGGTCGGTCTAGTTTATATTGCCATAGCCGATCGAATGCATACGATTGTCGCAAAAAACAATTTCTCCGGAACACGGCTAGAGAATAAGCGTGCAGCTGTCGAAAAAGCACTTTCTATGATACACGATCTGATAAGGAGTTTCCTATGATAAAGAGATACCGAAAAATAGCCGTAGCCATTGGTGCCATGGTAGTTCTCTCTGCTGTACCTCATGCCTTTGCGGAAGAGACGGTGCAGGCTGTTCAAGAGAGCGCAGGCGAGACCGCGCCTTCCGAACTGCCCTATGCATATGAGAGCAGATCATACGGCTATCGCATTATGTGCCCCAAACAACCTGCTTTCGTTATCCCCTCAGTCGAGCTTGATGGGCACGAAGGTGAGGTTTTGATTTTCGAGAACGAGGATTACTATATCAAACACGCGTGGGTTATTCACGTGAATGCATTCCCGGAGGACGGCGTCCCTAACCTCAATGCGATCAGCCCGGAGGAGTCGGTAGAGCTTCTCAAGGGGATTATGGGCAGCAACGGATATGAAGGGATTATGCTCATCAATCTGACAGAGGATAACAAGGCGATCTTTGCAACGACTGCCAAGGAGATCGAGATTGATGAGGATGGCGATGGCACACCGGATGCAACGGCAAAGGCGGACAGCCAGATGGCGGTGCTCTTCTTCCGCGGTGCAAACGGTATGCGTTATGGACTCGAGCTCATCGACAATCCGGAGCTGCGTGCCTCCTCTGTCTCTGCCTTTTTGGCGGGCGCACGTACGATGCAGGCACTGCAGTAAGCAGTTGCTTTCATAGAGTGAGAGAATTGAAGGAGAAATATCAATGAAGATGTCATCGAAGAGAACAATGCTCACCGCTGCGGTGCTTCTTACGCTCTCATCGGGTACGGCATATGCTGCTACACCGGGTACTGTGGATTCGCAGGAACTATTTCACGCCAATCGATTGGTGACAGATCCTGCACAAAAGCCTGCGGTCGAGGAGACCGCGGCTCCGAATCGCTATGAAGCATCCATATCGGCGCAGAAGAAAGAATCGGTGACTGCCGCGACGGCACCGCCTGTGGCAAAAGCGGCATCCCAGCCGGCACGCCTTCGTTGGGACAGCGTAGATGCACGTCTTGCCGCACGAAATGGGGATCCGTCCTTTAGTCTTTCCGCACAAAAGGCGAAGCCTGTCATCATTACGGCGGAGGACATCAAGCGCGAGGAGAAGCTGGCGGCAAAAGAAGGGCGCCCTGTGCAGGAGCTGGTTGGGGACGTGAATATGAATCGTCCGACGCCGCCGCTAAAGCCGAAAAGACTGCTTGTCCCAAGCAGTGAGCGGCCTGTGATGAATCCCCACGCAGCAGATGCATCCGTGCCTCCACAGACGAATGTGCCGCCTGCGTCGGGGCAGCAGCATGCGATGCGGCAAGACTCTGCCGCCGTACAGCCGATTGCGCCGCCTCCCGTCATGGAGCGGCAGGCAGAAAAGACAGGGCAGAATGCCTCTGTATTGCCGACAAGCCCCCCTGTCTCTGCGCCCGAGGCAGAACAGCGTCCCGAGCGTCAGCGCTATCCACAGCTTCCTCATAGGGAATTCTCTCTGACACCTCCCGCCGAGAACGGAGCTGCAGCGAAACAGCCGGAGCGCTTCGAGGCTCTGGACAGTACAAATGCACAGCGTCCTGCCGTCGCCCCCGTAAAGGATCACACACCTGCCGTGGAGCACTCTGTGCGTCCCGATGGGATTCCGGAGCTGGCACCAAGACAGATTCCTCAGAACTCGGAGGCAGATCTCGCGGGTATTTCGGATGAGGTACGCCGCCACATCCTTGCAGGTCAGCTTGCGATGGAGGTTCAGCTGCAGCGGGATCCGAGCGTTGCGGGAATGCGGGCGATTACGAAGGTGCTGCGTGAGAATACAACGCTGACGCGGCTTCAGAAGATCGACTTCCTCATTGGTTTCGGACGTGCACTGCATCAGAGTGGGTTGCCGCGCCAGCAGGAAGCTCTGCTGATCAAGACGATTGCGGACGCGTTCTAATCAATTTTATGGAAATTGATCGGGAGGGAAATCCATGAAGTACTTTGATATCGCAGTCATTGCGGGGGATGGCATAGGCCCCGAGGTCATTGCTGAAGGGAAGAAGGTGTTTTCCGGCATCGCTCAGATGGATGGGGGATTCTCCGTTTCCTTTGAGGATTTCCCGTGGGGCTGTGAATACTATCTGAAGACGGGAGAAATGATGCCGGAGGATGGTCTGGATCGCCTCAAGGATTTTGATGCCATCTATCTTGGAGCCGTTGGCTACCCCGGGGTACCGGATCACATATCCCTAGGGGACCTCCTACTTCGGATTCGCCGTGGATTCGATGAATACATCAACCTTCGTCCCGTACGTCTCCTGAAGGGAGCTCCGTGTCCGCTTGCCGATGTCTCAGCGGATGACATCAATATGATTGTTGTGCGCGAGAACAGCGAGGGGGAGTATGCGAATGTTGGCGCACATCTCTACACGGGAACGGAGCGTGAGGTGGCACTGCAGACAGGCGTCTTCTCACGTCATGGCTGCGAACGTGTCATACGTTATGCCTACGAGCTCGCACGTCGTGAAAAACGCTCGCTTACCTCGATCTCCAAGGGGAATGCACTCCGTTACTCCATGGTGTTCTGGGATGAAATTTTCGCGGAGATCGGCAAAGAGTATTCCGATGTTGAGATACACAGTCTTCTTGTCGATGCGGCGAGTATGTTCTTTGTCAAAGATCCGGGGCGCTTCGAGATTGTCGTGACAAGCAATCTCTTTGGCGACATCCTGACGGATCTCGGTGCGGCGATTGCAGGCGGCATGGGACTCGCAGCTGGTGCGAATCTCAATCCCGAACGGAAGTATCCGTCGATGTTCGAGCCGATCCACGGAAGTGCACCGGATATTGCGGGACAGGGGATTGCAAACCCTCTGGCATCCATCTGGTCGGTCAGTCAGATGTTGGAATTCCTTGGAGAGCCAGTATGGGCAGAGCGTCTGCTCACTGCGATTGAGACACTGCTCGTGGAGCGAAGGATATTGACGCCCGATCTTGGTGGGCATGCCAAGACCGCGGAGATCGGCGACGCCGTCCTTGAGATATTAAGGAATTGCTGATAAAATGAAGTCCGTCAGATTGGCGTAGATTTTTTCGTCCGAACTAGGAGGCAAACCGGACGCATAGCGAGGGCTATGTGGAGGATTTGCCGACGAAGTGCGGGCAAAAAAGATGCGTTAAGATGACGGTGCTGAATTTATCAGTGCTTCCTTAAAACGCTAATTGAAAATTTGTATGAAAAGCGCGGGGAGCTGTGCGCCTCGCGCTCTATTTACATGATGGATGGAGTACATAAGATGAAAGAGAAACAGCGCATACGCAAAGCCGTTATTCCCGCCGCAGGCTACGGAACGCGGTTCCTCCCTGCGACGAAGGCAACGCCGAAGGAAATGCTGCCCATTGTAGACAAGCCGACCATCCAGTATATTGTGGAGGAGGCACTCGCGAGCGGTATCGAGGACATCCTCATCATCAGTGGTCATGGAAAGCGTGCCATCGAGGATCACTTCGACTCCGCGCCTGCACTCGAGCACGAGCTGGCGCGCAAGGGAAAAGATGATCTGTTGAACCTCGTTCGCGAGACCACCGATGTGAACGTTCACTATGTACGGCAGAAATATATGCGCGGATTGGGCGACGCCATCCTCTGCGCGCGCAGTTTTGTTGGGCATGAGCCTTTTGCTGTCCTGCTCGGTGATGATGTTGTCTACCATCCCGAGCGTTCGGCTCTGGGACAGCTGATTGATGTCTATGAGGAGACCGGCGCCTCTGTTCTGGGCTGTCAGGTGGTTTCGGATGAGCAGGTCTCATCATATGGTATTGTTGCGGGGGAGACTTTGGAGAATCCGCGCCTCATGCGCGTTTCCGACATGGTGGAGAAACCGTCTCTGGAGGAGGCGCCAAGCCGCATGGCTGTGCTTGGGCGCTATATCATCAGCCCGGAGATATTTTCTATTCTCGGCGAAACGAAGCCGGGCAAGGGCGGGGAGATCCAGCTGACGGATGCGCTCAAGGTGCTGGCGCAGCGAGAAGCTGTCTATGCCTACGATTTCAAAGGGAAGCGCTACGATCTCGGAGATAAGCTGGGGTTTTTGCAGGCGACCGTTGAATTTGCACTGCGCCGCGAAGATCTCGGTGCGGATTTTAAGTCTTATCTGCAAGATCTCGTAAAGACACTGTGAGGCGATTGGCTTGCAGAAGGAAAATCAGGCAAATCTTGCGCTTGCGCTGAGTGTCATCGGTGCCATCGGGACGGCAGGGCAGGGAGGCTCGCTCGCACTGACAACCATTCATCACGGTTTTCTGGCGGCGACGATCGGCGGGCTGGCGGATTGGTTTGCAGTCAAGGCGATCTTCGGCCGTCCGCTCGGCATCTCCCATCGCACGGATATTCTTCGGCGCAACCGCGCCCGTATCATGGACTCTCTTGTGCGGTTCTCTGCCGATGATCTGCTCAGCAAAGAGAATATCATGGATGTTGTTGAGCGCGAGAAAATCGGGGCGCTCCTCGTAGAGTATCTGCAGCATCGCGGTGGACGTGAGCGCCTCGTCGAGGCTGCAGTGGACATTCTCCGCCATGTTTCCTCGGATGTGGACAGTCGCAGCATCGCAAAGGAACTGACTCCATACGTGATTCAGGCACTCCATGCACTTCCTTTGGAGGAGAGCTTTGCAGAGCTCCTTGACGTGCTGACAGAAGAGCCCCATGCAGATCGCATTTTCAATATGCTGATCCGCATGGGGCTGCGGCTCGTGCGGACGCAGGTCTTTCAGGATATGCTCCATGAGAACATCGCATCCATACGCACGGAATATGAACGCGATGGGATGATACGTGCCTTTGTCCTGTTCTTTTTCGACGATGCAATGATTGCGGAGTGGCTGACCGTACGCTTGGAGGAGATTCTGACCTGTGCAACGGCGTTGGATGACCGCCGCCATCGGGATGGTGTTCAGGCTCTGGTCTCCTTTGTGACCGGGCTGCGTGCGAATCCGAAGCTGTATGAGGAGCTTCATCGGTACAAGATTCACGTGATCGAGCAGCTCGAGATTGAGACCATTCTCACCGACTTTATCGAACATCGCATGAAGGGCAGCCATCCCTTTTGGGTTCCGTATGTCAAGGAACTCCTCAATGAAAAAATAGACATCTTTGTCCATTCGGAGGCGTGGCAGAATCGTGCAGATCGCTGGATGAAGGATCTCGCGGCCGGAGAGGTGGAAAAGCATCACGCGATGATTGCGGACTTTGTGCGGGAGTATCTGAATCAGAAGTCGGATGATGAGCTCATCACCTTCGTCGAAGGGAAGGTGCATACTGATCTGCAGATGATCCGCGTGAACGGCGCCATCGTCGGTGCATTCGTCGGTATGGGGCTGTCGCTCATTGTGACATTTGCAGAAAGGATGTGGGGCCTGTGACGCGCACATGGAACAAGGCCGATACGGCTCTTTTGGGCTCTTTTCTGTTCTTTCTGCTCTCCCTCGGATTGCATCTGCATTTCCCGCAGACGCTTTGGACGGAGGGGCTGCTCATGGTCAGTGAGGCGGCTCTGGTCGGCGGCGTTGCAGACTGGTTTGCTGTCACGGCGCTCTTTCGCAAGCCCCTCGGATTTCCGTATCACACGGCAATCCTGCCGCGCAGGCGGGACAGCTTCATCCATGCAATCGTTGTCATGGTGCAGAAGGAGTTCTTCTCGCGGCGCAAGATTTTCCGCCACATCGAAAAGATTCATCTGCTCCCGATGCTGCAGGAATTTCTGCATAAAAAAGAAACCGAGGAGCAGCTGACAGGAACAGTCATGCATTTTATCCGCGCCTCATTTCTGCGGAAGAACAATAAGAAAGCGATTGCCTATTTATCGGAGCGCCTCAAGGCTTTGATTCTGCGTGAAGATCCGTCGGAGTCGATGCGCCGATTTGATACGCTGTCTGCAGAGAATGGATGGGATCGGCAGGCGCTCTCACGGATCGCGCAGCTTCTTGCACGAGAGGTATCTGCGGAGGAAACGCGTCATTCGATTCGGGAGACATTGGCAGAGCTCGAGCGCGAGAAGATCGGCGATGGCTTCTTATCACGTCTGCTTGAGGTGACGAATACGGTCAACCTCGACGAGGGAGCAGAGCTGATCCAGCGGCATACCTGCAATGTTCTGGAGGAGCTTGGGCGAGATGGCTCACCCCTGCAGAAAAATGCCGTGGCACTTCTCCACGATTGCATATCAGACCTGCGTCAGGATGATGAACTGTTGCACCTTGCCCGCGAACTGCAGGAGCGATTGGCACAGGAGCTTCCGATTGACGAAACGCTCGCGCGACTCTTTCAGGGGATGCGCAGGCACTTTCAGATGGATTTGAATCGGGCGGTCGATCCAATCGAGGAACATATGCCCGCCTTTTACACACAACTGCAGAACATCCTTCACCTCGAATATCAGCACATGCTCTTCCTCGTAGAGGAGCGGACGGAGCTGCAGAAGATCATCGCCAAGGTACTCTATGATCTCTTGGCGCGCTCTGCGCTCCATGCGCAGACCCTCGTTGGTGTCATTGTCAATAACGTGTTGTCCCGTCTCACAGACGATGAGCTCAATCATCTCATCTACGACAAGTTGGAGGAGGATCTTCTTTGGATTCGCGTCAACGGCTCTCTCGTGGGTGGATGTATCGGACTTTTGCTCTTTGTCTGCATGAACATTCTCAGATAAAGTACATGAGGTTTTCGCTGCTCTCCTCGTGGTTCAGAGCGGTAAGGAGTTCCTCCAATGTGATCGCGTTCAGTGTCTCGTAAATGCTCTTATCCAACACATCGAAGACATTGCGCGAGAGAACATGATTCAGCTGATCCATTTTCTCAGAAGCCAATCCGGTCTTTTCGATGAGAGAGATTTCGATGGAGGAGAGAACGTCGTATGCCGTGATCTCGCGCGGATGACGCGAGAGCTGATAGCCGCCCTGAGAGCCTTTGATTGAGTTGACGAGCTTGCTGCGCTTGAGCAGGGAAAAGACCTGCTCAAGGTAGATCTTTGAGATACCGAGATGATCCGATATACTGATGATCGTGATGGGGGAGGACGCATCGTAGTTGCGTGCGAGAAATACCATGGCCGCGATTCCGTAGCGACCTTTTGCAGAGATTTTCATGAACTCACTTCTTTCAGTAAAACATAGTTTTTATAGCAATATAATATGTTAAAACTGAGAAAATGTCAAATAAAAATCCCTTCTTCGCTGAAGAAGGGATTTTGTATTGCAATGCGATATTAGCGCTTCGAGAACTGGGACGCCTTACGTGCCTTCTTGAGACCGTACTTGCGGCGCTCCTTCTCACGCGGGTCACGCGTGACGAAGCCTGCCTTCTTGAGGGCAGGGCGCAGCTCTACATCCATCTCGATGAGTGCGCGCGTGATGCCGTGACGGATTGCACCGGCCTGACCGGATGCACCGCCGCCGGATACATTGGCAATGACATCGTATTTATCAACCGTTTCGGTCAGGTTGAGCGGCTGACGAACAATCAGCTCGAGCGTCTTGAGACCGAAGTATTCCGCCATCTCACGACCGTTGATCGTAACCTTGCCGTCGCCGGGGACGAGGCGGACGCGTGCGACTGAGGTCTTGCGGCGACCTGTGCCGTAGTAAGTGACTTGTGCCATCGAACAGATTCCTCCTTTTATGAAACTCAGCGAATATCAAACGCCAGCGGTTCAGGCTTCTGTGCTGCGTGGGGATGCTCCGGGCCAACGTAGACATTGAGCTTACGGAAGATCTGAGCGCCGAGGCTGTTCTTCGGCAGCATACCCTTGACAGCGTGCTCGATGACACGGGTCGGGAAGCGGCGGAGCATATCGCCGGCGGTCGTAAAGGTCGTGCCGCCCTGATAGCCGGAATGACGGAAGTAGGTCTTGTCCGTCAGCTTCTTTCCCGTGAACTTCACTTTCTCAGCATTGATAACAATGACGTAATCGCCAGTATCGACGTGCGGCGTATAGATGGGCTTATTCTTGCCGCGTAGAATTTTCGCGATCTCTGCTGCAAGACGTCCGACCGTCTGGTTCTCGGCGTCTACAACATACCACTTGCGTTCAATATCGGCGGCTTTTGCCATAACCGTGGTTTTCACGTAATTCCCCCCTAGAGAGTAAGAGCATTCAATGATTATGAGTTGATGCAATATCCACTCATGTCTCCGGGGCTAATGGCTACATGAAAAATATCACACGTCGCTATTCTATGAGATTTTGAGCGGAATGTCAAGGCATTTTATCCATTGCGCGCTTGACTTTTTCTGCAATCCCGTGCATTTTTGTGCTTGGGACGGAGCACGCTGCAATGCGCACGCCCATTTTGAGCGGTACGGCAAAGATCAGATCCTCGTGGAGCAGATCGCAGACTGCCTGCGGATCTGCTGCCGGGATGGCGAGGAAGAAGCCGCCCTTGTAGGGGAGGGCGGGGAGACCGCATGCCGCTGCCTCTTTCATGAAGATGTCGCCACGTTCCTGGACGAGACGATAGAGGGCATTGCGCTCCGCCTCGTAGGAGGCATAGGCGGCCGCATCCTGCTGAATGCGCGTCAGGAGGGTCATTGCGCCGCGGTTGATGTTTGACCATGTGGCGCGTGCCGCATATTTGCTGATCTCGCCGAACTCATCGATGACCGCTTTACTCGCAGAGAGTGCAATGAGAGCGCCGCAGCGCTGTCCGTAGAACGTATACGCCTTGGACATGGAGAAGGCAAAAAGCGTCAGGATATTTTCAGGTAGATTGGCGAATTTCTGCATGAAGGCGCGCGTTTCATGCTTTTCTCCTGCGAAGTCGATGTAGGCAATGTCGACGAGCAGGTGTACCTTCTTGCCCGCGGCTGCGTGCTTCTTCACGCAGTCGAGTACATGAGCCCAGTCCTCCGAGGAGAGGCTGTAGCCCGTCGGGTTGTGTGCCGGTGTGTTGAGGATGATGAGGAGGCTGTCCTGCTTCTTGAAGAGGGCATCGACCGCTGTGGAAAATGCCGCATGGTTGAAATTGTTTGCCGCGTCAAAGAGCTGGAAATTCGTCACGGAGCAGCCGAGCTCCTGACAGATGACATTGTACGTCCCCCAGAACCAGTCCGAGGTGAGTACCTGATCGCCCTTTTCCACATAGTTGTCTATGGCTGTGCGTAGCGCACCTGTTCCGCCTGCAGTGGCAATCGCAGCGAGGTAGCCGTCCGGGCGATTGCCTGCAAACGTGATGTCGATTGCCGCCTCCAGATACTCCGGAAGTCCCGAGATCGGTGCATAGGCAATATAGTCCTCAACGGGCAGCGAGCGAAAGACGCGCTCGACAGTGGGGAGGTGGGCGAGTTTGCCCTCGTCATCCATGACTGCGCCGATTGTTGCATTCGTCACACGTTCCGCACCATGCTCTGCGATTGCAGCGCGGCACGCTGCATTGGCACCGAAAATCGCGTCCTTCAGTCTCCTCGAAGCCGCGTGGGATGCCGCCATCTGAATTGCCATTGTAATACGCTCTCCTTTTCGTTTTGAAAGCACGGACATCATGAAGTCCGCCAAGCGGCAGATCTTCATTCATCCGTGCTTTCTTTGGATTCATTATGATGATATCGTTTTGTTCCGCCCCTGTCCACCGAAGGGGCGGGTGTATACAAGTATTCTTAGCCTTCGGGGAAGAACTCGTCGTGAATGCGGTTGACTGCATCCTTTACACTGCCGCCCTTGATGAGGCAGGAAATACTGATCTCAGACGTGCTGATGATCTCGATGTTGATGTCGGCACGCGAGAGTGCGCCGAACATACGTGAGGCAATCCCAGGATTGCCGAGCATGCCCGCACCGACGATGGAGATCTTTGCCACATCGTTGTCGATGGCAACCGCAGAAGCCTTGATCTCAGCCGAGATCCCCTCGACCACCTGACGTGCCTCCTCGGCATCAATCGTGGCGACGGTGAAGACCATATCCGTCATATTCGACTCTGCGCTGCGAATGCTCTGCACGATCATGTCCACGTCAATGTTTGCCTCTGCAAGCGCGGAGAAAATCTTGTGCGCAACACCGGGGATATTGGATACGCCGAGTACGGTGATCTTCGAGACATGCTCGTCATGGGTAACGCCGCGAATGATAAAGGACTTTTCTTCCACTGTGTATTCCTCCCTAATGATGGTTCCCGGTTCCGAAGTAAAGGTCGAGCGGACGTGGATGGGGATGCCGTAGAGCTGTCCCATCTCCACGGAACGCGGCTGCATGACGCCGGCGCCGAGGCGTGCCATCTCGAGCATCTCGTTGTAGGTGATCTCGCGCATGCGGCGTGCGCCCTTCGCAATACGCGGGTCGGCAGAGTATATGCCGTCAACATCTGTATAGATCTCGCAGGCATCTGCGCCGATTGCGCCTGCAATTGCGACCGCAGATGTATCCGAGCCGCCGCGCCCGAGGGTTACGGGATTGCCCTTTTCATCCGTTCCCTGAAATCCTGCGATCACGACGATATTGCCCTTGTCAAGCTCCTCGTGGACTCGCTCCGGATGAAGTCCGAGGATGCGTCCCTTCGTGTGGGCACTGTCGGTTTTCATGCCCGCCATCGCGCCCGTGAGGGAGACAGCAGGCTGCCCCATCGAGCGGAATGCCATCGCAAGGAGGGCGATGGAAACCTGCTCACCCGTCGTCATGAGCATATCCATCTCGCGTGCGTACTGATAGGGGCTCTCTGCCACTTCTCCCGCGAGCGCAATGAGATCGTCCGTCGTATCGCCCATGGCCGATACCACCATGACAATGCGGTCGTCGGGGGCTTTCTCGCTCAGAATCCGCTTTGCTACATTCTTGATCTTTTCAGGCGTCGCTACGGAGCTTCCGCCAAATTTCTTTACAATTAGTGCCATATAATGTCCCCCTATGGTATTGATATGATTCCCATAACGGTGAATGCTGAACGCATTATAGCGTAAAAACAGAGCACTGTCCAGACAGCAGAAGCCGAATGGGGAGGATACGGGAATAAAAATATGACCTTATCTCATGTCATACACGAAATAAGGTCATATTGCTTTCACTCCGTTATGCGAACGAGGCGATCTTACTTGTTGAGGAGCGCCTGGATTTCAGAAGCCTTGCCGTCAGAGCCGAGCACCTCTTTGATCTTGTGGGTGACGAGCTCCTTGATGTAGCTGCGGCCGTCGGTCAGATACTGACGCGGGTCGAAGTGGGACGGCTCCTTCTTGAAGTGCTCGCGGATGCCGGCCGTCATTGCAAGACGGAGGTCGGAGTCGATGTTGATCTTGCAGACGGAGGACTTTGCCGCGCGGCGCAGCTGATCCTCGGGAATGCCGACTGCATCCGGCATATGTCCGCCGTTCTCGTTGATGATCTTCACATACTTCGGAATGACGGAAGAAGCGCCGTGCAGCACGATGGGGAAGCCCGGAATGCGCTTCTCAATCTCCTCGAGGATGTCGAAGCGGAGCGGCGGCGGTACGAGGACACCGTCTGCATTGCGGGTGCACTGCTCCGGCGTGAACTTGAACGCGCCGTGCGAGGTGCCGATTGCAATCGCGAGGGAGTCAACGCCCGTCTTTTCGACGAAGTCCTGAACCTCCTCGGGCTTCGTATAGGATGCATCCTCTGCAGAGACGTTGACATCGTCCTCAATGCCGGCGAGCTGCCCGAGCTCTGCCTCAACGACGACGCCATGTGCGTGCGCATACTCTGCGACGCGCTTTGCAAGAGCGACGTTCTCATCGTACGGCAGATGCGAGCCGTCGATCATGACGGAGGTGAAGCCGCCGTCGATGCAGGACTTGCAGATATCGAAGTCTGCGCCGTGGTCGAGGTGCAGAGCAATGGGAATATCGTTGATTTCGAGTGCAGCTTTGACAAGATGGACAAGGTACTCATGGCGCGCATACTTGCGTGCGCCTGCGGAGACCTGCAGGATCAGAGGGGACTTGAGCTCTCCCGCAGCATCCGTAATGCCCTGAACGATCTCCATGTTGTTGACGTTGAAAGCACCGATGGCGTAGCCGCCCTCATAGGCTTTCTTAAACATTTCCTTGGTTCCGACAAGTGGCATGTGATTACCCCCTATTAAAGCTAAAAATATTCCACGAACGATTTCATTATAGCATAGTTTATTTACGGAAGATACCGTTTTTTGAAATTTCCCATCCGTTCTGTTATAATGGGTAAACTAATGGGGAAAGGCTGGTGCGTTGCGTGCAGCTAAAGCGCTTGGAAGCGTACGGATTCAAGTCATTCGCAGAGCGGATTGTTGTGCAGTTCGATCAGGGGATTACCGCCGTAGTGGGGCCGAATGGCAGTGGCAAAAGCAATATCACGGACGCTGTTCGCTGGGTGCTCGGCGAGCAGAATATTCGCATGCTGCGCGGCCTGCGCTCCGAGGACATCATCTTTGCCGGCTCTGTCGCGCGTCGTGCGCTGAGTGTGGCAGAGGTTGTGCTTGTCTTTGACAATACGGACAAGATGCTGCCGATTGACTATGACGAGGTCGTTGTCAAGCGCCGCCTGTACCGCAATGGCGACAGCGAGGTGTATCTCAATGATTCTCGCTGCCGCATCAAGGACATCTACCAGCTCTTTGCGGATACGGGCATCGGCCATGACGGCATGAGCATCATCGGACAGAACCGATTGAACGATATCCTCGACAGTCGCCCCGAGGATCGCCGCGTATTCTTTGAGGAAACTGCGGGCATCACGAAGTACCGCACGCGCAAGCAGGAGGCTCTGCGCAAGCTGCGTGAAAATGAGGGCGACCTCGTACGTCTGAATGATATCATGTACGCTCATGCGGCAGAGCTTGAGCCGCTCGCCGTGCAGTCGGAAAAGACCATGAAGTTCCGCAGTCTCGATGCCGAGCGGCGCCAGTATCAGATGACGGCGCTCGTACAGCAGCACGGGCGTCTCATGCAGGAACAGGATGCTTTGGATCAGACGCTGCGCACACATCGTGATGAAGAGGCGCGCGAAATGCGTGCGCGTATGGATGCAGAGGGGAAAAAGAACGCGCTTGAGGCTGACATCAGCGCCATCGACCACCGTATGCAAGCCGAGGAGCAGGTGGGGCGCAGTGTGCAGGAGAAGCTGGACACACTCCGACAGGAGGCGGCGCTCATCAAGGGGCGGCAGGATCAGGGGAAGAAGCGCGAAGAGGATATCGAGCGCATGCGTGTATCTGCGTCTGCCAAGATTGACGCGACCGATCAGGAAATCGTCCAGATCCAAGCACAGTTAGAACGCAAACGCGCTGAGATTGCGGAAAAAAATGCGCAGCAGACGGCGGCTCAGGTCGCGTCCGAGCGGCTGGATGAGATCATTGCGGGCGAGGAGCAGCACATGGCGCAGGAGGAGCACTTCCGTCATGCTGTACAGCGGGTACTGGCTCGTCTGCGGGAGGAGCTTGCCGTCGCTCGGAATGCGGCACATACGGAGGAGGAGAACAGGCAGCAAGAGGAGGAGCGTGCACGGCGTCAGGATCTCCTTGCGGCGGCGCAGGGCGAACTCGCGCACATCAATCACGCTATCGACCTCTCTGAGAAGAAGATGCAGCAGTTCTCTCAGGAAGGAGATCAGCTTCATACAGAGATTGGAGACCTTCGTCGTACGATTGATCGTGATGAGGCGCAGCTGCGGCAGTCGGATGCGGAGCTCCTGCGCATACGGCAGAGCCTTGATTTTCAGCGGCGCATGCAGGACAGCTATGAAGGCTTCGGGCGGGATGTGCAGATTGTCCTGCAGGCACAGGAGGGTTGGCGCAAAAATGTCTCCGGAACGGTCGCCGACCTCATCCGCATCCCTGAGCGCTATCTCACGGCAATCGACGTAGCGCTCGGCGGGAGCGTGCGCAATATCGTCACGGAGGATACGGATACAGCAAAGGCTGCCATCTC
Organism: Selenomonas sp. oral taxon 138 str. F0429; assembly: GCF_000318175.2. NCBI lineage: Bacteria > Bacillati > Bacillota > Negativicutes > Selenomonadales > Selenomonadaceae > Selenomonas > Selenomonas sp. oral taxon 138. Next base: position 240,272 of record NZ_KB290930.1, read on the forward strand.
CTATTTGAAGCGCAAAAATGGCGGACGTGTCACATTCCTGCCGCTGACGACGATCACGGTGCGCCAACCGCGAGCAGTCGACCTGCGGAGGTGTCACGGGGTAATCGGCTGGGCGAATACACTCGTGCAGGCGGAGGGGAGATTTCAGAAGGTCGCCGATCATCTGCTTGCACACACGCTCGTGATGGAGAATTTGGATGATGCCCTGATTGTTGCAAAACAGGAGGGGTATCGCCTACGCATCGTGACACTGACGGGCGAACTGTTGAATCCCGGCGGCTCACTGTCAGGCGGCGGACGGTGCAAGCAGTCGTCCGCACTGCTGAATCGGCGTGCGGAGATCGAGACGTTGAGCGACACTCTGCGCGCGCAGGAGGAAGCCCATAGGGAAATGCGCGTCTCGTTGGAGCAGAAGAAACAGGAGCTCAAGGAGACGAGCAATCGTTATACAGAGAATCGGACGGCAGCAGATCGGCTCTCACAGGAGCTCGTGGATGAGCGCGGGAAACGCCGTGTGTTAGAGGAGCGCATCGCAGATCAGATGGCGACGCTGCAGGAGATGGAGCGGGCGGAGGATGCGCGTCTGGCGCGCGGAGCGCAGCTCGCTGCGAGACGCACGCGGATCGAGCGCCATATTGCCGTATGCACAGATCACGAGGTGCGCTTTAACGAGGCGATCGCGCAGCTGAATGAACGCTGCGAAGAGCTGCGCGGCGCGCGCAGGGAGCAGCACGAGCGCCTGCATACACTGGATGTTGCAGTCGCTGCGCTCTCCGCAGAGATCGAGACGGGAGAGCGCAATCGCAAATCGCGCGAACTCGAACATGCGGAGGCGCACCGTTCACTGAACGCAGTCATGGATCAGGCGACGCAGCTTGCGGATGAACTGCGAGTCGATGATCAGCGGCTCTCGGAACTCGAGGGCAATATTGAGCACCAGGATACCGCGTTCCAAGAACATGAAAAGCGCAGCGCCGTACTCAAGGATCAGCGACTGGCACATGAGGCGGAGAGCCGTGTCCTTGACGCTGCCGTCAAGAGCGCCGTTTCGCGCATAGAAGCCATCCGCACAAAGCAACATGACTGTGATAAGCAGTTGGAGCGCATTCATATACGCATGGAGGACTGCCGTACGCGTCTCCTATCCGACTTTGGCCTGACGCCGGAGGCGGCGGCAGCAGATATTCTGGACGTGGACGAGGAATCGTTGGAGAAGCGTCTGCGCACATTGGAGAATGACATTCAGGCGCTCGGCTCTGTGAACCCGAATGCTGTCGAGGAGTATGCCGAGAAGAAGGCACGTTACGAGGAGGAAGAGGCACAGATTGCCGACTTGAGTGCTGCCAAACAGGATATAGAGCAAATCATTCAGAAAATCGATCAGGATATGACGCGCACATTTCGCGATGCGTTCCATCAGATTCAGGAATACTTTAACGAAATCTTCGTGCGTCTCTTTGGCGGCGGCATTGCGGAATTGCGTCTGACGGACAAAGAGGATATACTAAGCAGTGGCGTTGAGATCCTCGTGACCCTGCCCGACAAGAAGCGGCAGAATCTCTCGGCGCTTTCTGGTGGCGAGCGCGCACTCACCGTCATTGCTCTGCTCTTTTCCTTCCTGCGCTATCGTCCCTCGCCGTTCTCCATTCTGGATGAGATCGACGCACCACTCGATGAGGCGAATGTCTCGCGTTTCGGTGAATTCCTGCAGGAGTTTGCAAAGAACACGCAGTTTATCGTCGTCACACACCGCAAGGGAACCATGCGTGCGGCGGATACCATGTATGGCGTTACGGTAGAGGATGCCGGCGTATCAAAGGTGCTGTCCATACGCCTGAAGGATTATGAAGCGGAGCAGTCCGTCTGAAAAGCAGAAAGGAGCTATTGTGGGATTCTTTGATCGACTGAAAAAAGGTCTGACGAAGACGCGGGAGAACTTCACGCATAATATTGAACGCCTCATCATCGGATATGCCGATATTGACGATGAGCTGATCGACGATCTCGAGGAGACGCTGCTGATGGCGGATGTCGGCGTTAAGACGACGGAGACGCTCATTGCAGCAGTGCGTAGGGGGATCAAGCAGAAGAAAATACGCACGCCCGAGGATCTGATCCCCTTTTTGGAAAAGGAGATCGTACAGATCCTGGAATCAGGAGAGAATACATTCCATATGGCGGAGCAGGGGACGACGGTGCTGCTCGTTGTTGGAACGAATGGCGTCGGTAAGACGACGACCATCGGGAAGCTGAGCGCCTACTACCGCAGACAAGGGAAATCGGTGCTGCTCGCGGCAGCGGACACCTTCCGCGCCGCCGCCATCGATCAGCTCGAGATCTGGGGCAAGCGTGCGGACGCACAGGTGATAAAGCACGGCGAAGGATCGGATCCTGCTGCTGTTGTCTTTGATGCGTTGCAGGCGGCAAAGGCGCGCAATATTGACATTGTCATCGTTGATACGGCGGGGAGGCTTCAGACAAAGTCCAACCTCATGCAGGAACTCGAGAAAATCTATCGTGTTATTAGACGTGAGATCCCGGGGGCACCGCATGAGACGCTGCTCGTACTCGACGCCGGCACGGGGCAGAACGCGATTAGTCAGGCAGAGCTCTTCACGCAGGCTGCACCTGTTTCCGGCGTCGTGCTCACGAAACTCGACGGAACGGCAAAGGGCGGCGTAACCATCGGCATCAAGTCCCAGCTGTCCATCCCGATCAAGTGGATCGGCGTTGGAGAGGGGATGGACGATCTGCGCCCCTTCCATGCGGAGGATTTTGTGAGCGCACTGTTTGTCAAGCGTGCGGATGAGACGGAAGAATAACGCAGGTGGTATGTGGATGAAAGGGGGATCCGCCATGTATGAGGATCTTATAGAAACAAAGTGCAGCGGTGAGCATATCTTTGACGGCACACTGCTCCATGTGCGCCGTGATATGGTGCGTTTGCCGAACGGGAAGGAGTCCGTACGCGAGTGGATTCACCACCCCGGCGCGGCGGCGGTGCTCCCCGTGCTGCCGAACGGCAATGTGATTCTGGTGCGGCAGTTTCGCTATCCCATCGGGAAGGTCACGCTCGAGGTGCCCGCAGGAAAGCTCGATATGGAGGGGGAGGATCCCCTGCACTGTGCACGCCGCGAGCTGTCGGAGGAGACAGGCTATACGGCAGAGCAGTATGAGAAGCTGACGACCATTGCAACAACGGTCGGCTTTTCCAACGAGTACATTCATCTCTATCTCGCGCACGGGCTGTCGGTCGGACAGCAGCATACAGATGAGGATGAGTTTGTCAATGTCGTTCAAATGCCGTTTACCGAGGCTCTTTCAATGGTGAAGACGGGGGAGATCATCGACTCCAAGACCATCATTTCCTTGTTGATGGCAGAAGAACACCTGAGCATCTGACGAGTGGGAGAAATATATGTTCGGATTTAACTTTGAAGAGATGTTGCTCGGAATCCCCGGGCTCATCATTGCCATGACCTTTCACGAGTATGCGCATGCGCGTGCTGCCGTCTCACTCGGAGACTTCACACCGCGCCTGATGGGGCGTCTGACACTCGACCCACGCGCACATATCGATCCCATTGGCCTCATCATGCTCTTTCTCGTCCGTTTTGGATGGGCAAAGCCTGTCATGGTGAATCCAAGCAATTTTCGTCAGCCGCGTCGGGATGATATTCTGGTGTCTGTTGCCGGGCCTGCGATGAATCTGCTGCTTGGATTTATTGCCTTCTATATGATCCTCTTCATTCGCTCGCATAATATCGATGTTTCACCGATTACATACGGGATCATACAGATGATCTTTGTCTACAACGTCAACTTTGCAATCTTCAATATGCTTCCGATTCCGCCGCTGGACGGCTCGCATATTGTGCGCAACCTTCTGCCGCCGGATCTCGCCTATCGCTATCAGGCGATCGAGCGCTACAGTCTGCTCATTATGATTGTGTTCATTGCAACACCTCTGCTGAGTGTTGTCCTGATGCCGCTGTTTCGGCTGGTATACGGCGTATACAGTGCGATCGGCAGTGCGCTCTTGTTCTAGGACTGTCTATGGCGGCAGATTATCTTGTCAAATTGGATGCGTTTGAGGGACCGATGGATCTGCTCATGCATCTGATCGAAAAGAATAAAATTGATCTCTATGACATCCCTATTGCGGATTTGACGCGTCAATATCTGGACCACATCGATACGTTGTATCAATTTGATATTGAATATGCAAGCGAATTTCTCGTGATGGCGGCGACGCTCCTGCGGATCAAATCGCGTATGCTGCTGCCGAAGAGCGATGCAGCGGAAGATCAGGAGGAAGATCCGCGCATGGAGCTTGTGGAGCGGCTGCTTGAATATCGTCGGTTCAAGGAGGTCTCGTCCATACTATTCTCCCTGAACGATGCCCAGAGCTCGTATGTGGAGCGCGCGCCAATGCCGCTCCCCGCACATCGGCTGCCGATTATGGGGCTTTCAGCAGAGGCTCTTATGCGCATCTTTGCGGATGTGCAGCGCGTACGAGAAGAGCCTGTAATTCCCGCCGTTGTTGTATCCGCAGAGGAATATCGCGTGCAGGACAAGATGACGGATATTCTCGAGCTGCTCAGGCACAGGAACGGCAGAATCAAATTGAATGAGGCGTTTCCAACGGGAACGCGCGAGGAGCTTCTGTCCGCCTTTTTGGCACTTTTGGAACTTGCAAAAATGCAGATGGTCTATATCTCCCAGGAACATCTCTACTATGAAATCGTCATTTCGGCAAAGGAGGGGAGCCGTGCAGTCTCTTAATCGGGCGGGCATATTGGAAGCCGTTCTGTTCGCTGCTGGAATTCCGCTCTCCGTACCGAAACTCGCTGAAATCATAGAGACACCCGAGTGGGAAGTGCAGGAAACACTAACCGAGCTGGAACATATCCTTTCGGAGCGCGGGAGCGGCATCTTTCTGCGCAGATCGGCAGGTGGCTATCAGCTCGTGACACATCCAAACGCCTTTCCGTGGGTGAAGAAGCTGTCCGAAAAGGTGCAGCCGACACTCTCGTCTTCGGCAATGGAGACGCTTTCCATCATTGCGTATAAGCAGCCGATCACAAAGCAGGAAGTGGAGCATATCCGTGGGGTGCGCGCTGAGCGTTCCATTGGACGGCTGCTCGAACTCGAGCTGATCTGTGAAATGGGGCGCAAGCAGGTGATCGGGCGTCCGATTCTCTACGGAACGACGGATTTGTTCCTGCGCGCATTCGGGCTCGAGCAGATTGCGGATCTTCCTGAACTCCCGGAGATGGACGATGTCAAGGATACGCTGGACGATGACCAGCTGCGCCTCTTCGAGGAAATGCGCGCTGCAGCGGATGTCATCGAGCATGAAGACGGGGACGACGATGGCGGGACGGATGGAGAGAATGTCTCTGTGTTCTCACACGATGCAAAGGATTGAAGTCATTGGTTGAATTACTCGCTCCTGCGGGAACGAAGGAAGCATTTCTCGCTGCCGTAGAAAACGGAGCAAATGCAGTTTATCTTGCCGGAAAGATGTTCGGCGCACGCGCCCATGCCTCTAATTTTGATGAGGATGAGATGGCGGAGGTCATTCGGCACGCACATCTCAAAAATGTGCAGGTACATGTTGCTGTCAATACGATTGTCGACAGTGATGAACTTCCGCGGTTAAAAGAATATCTCGCCTTTCTCTACGATGTGGGCGCAGATGCTGTGCTATTACAGGATCTCGGTGCTGTACGCGTCGCGAAGGAGGTCGTTCCGCAGCTTCCGCTGCATGCGAGTACCCAGATGACGGTACATAATCTCGCTGGTGTTCGGGCGCTGGAGGAACTTGGATTTTCGCGTGTCGTACTGGCGCGCGAGCTTTCCATTGCAGAGATTCGCCACATCTGCGCAGAGAGCCGCGCTGAGATTGAGTCGTTCGTGCATGGCGCGCTCTGCGTCTGCTACTCGGGGCAATGTCTGATGAGCAGCATGATCGGCGGCCGCAGCGGCAATCGCGGGCGCTGTGCGCAGCCCTGTCGTCTGCCCTATACATTGGTCGATGCCCATGGAAAGGATGTACTTGGGGAGTCGGCAGGGAACTTCCTTCTCTCGCCGCGCGATCTGAATACGATCGAACTCATCCCTGAGCTGCTTGATGCGGGCATTGATTCGCTGAAAATCGAGGGACGCATGAAGCGCCCCGAGTATGTCGCAACGATTGTGCATACCTATCGCAAGGCGATCGACCATTATCTCCATCGCGAGAGTGCCCCCGTTGACGCGGAGGATCTCGATCATCTGGCGCAGGTGTTCAACCGTGACTTTACAACGGCCTATATGGAAAAACGCCAAGGCAAATATATGATGAGCGATCGGCGACCGAACAACCGCGGTCTCCTGATCGGGCGCGTTTCTGGGTATGACCGCAGTTCGCACCGCGTCACGGTGAAGCTGTCCAGAAAACTCGCCATCGGAGATCAGGTGGATTTTTGGGTGAAGGTCGGCGGCCGTGTCAGTGCTGAGATCGAGCATCTATACGATGCACAGGGAAAAGAGTGCAGTGAAGCGGCTGCGGGAGATACAGTGTCATTCGTCATCCGCGGCAAGGTGCATATGAATGACCGCGTATTCAAGGTCTATGATGCGAACCTCATGGATACGGCAAGACATTCCTATGATCCCGTGCACAGCGAAAAAATCCCGCTTTGTGCTGTTCTTTATGCAAGGCTCGGAGAAAAGCTGCGTCTCCATGTCGAGGATGATGCGGGGAATGCTGTGGACAGCGAGAGTGACTATGTTGTCGCGCGAGCGAATAACCGCCCTCTCACCATCGAGACTGTGCAGAAACAGATGGGACGACTTGGAACAACACTGTTTTCCCTTGCGGAACTGTCCTGTGAGATGGACGATGCTGTGATGGTGCCTGTCAGCGAATTGAATAATCTGCGCCGCTCTGCCATTGCCTCGCTTGAGGAGCTTCGCACACAGCGTTTTCAGCAAAAGCGAAGCGATATCGTGCGACTTGCCGCGAAAAATAGTGCAATGTCGGTAAGACACAAAACAGAGCTGCCGCCTCCTGCCGCGCTGATGATTGCGGTCGATGATCTGGCGGCGATGAAGGCGGCTGTTGCCGCTGGTGCGGACGGCATTCTCTATGGAGGAGAATCTCTCCGCGGTATTTCATTGCAGTCGAAGGACTATGAGGCTGCTTGGGATTATGCACAGGAGTGCGGTGTGCGGATCGACTACAATACGCCCCGCATTGTGCGCGGGGACGAGCAGGCGGCTCTGATCCGTATCTTTGAGGGCTTTGGAGAGAAGCTGCCGTCGGCGCTGCACGTCCATCACATCGGTACGGCATTCCTTGCACGCGAGCGCGTTCACGTTACGCTCCATGCGGATTATTCGATGATCTCCTATAATCCGTCTGCACTGGATTTTCTCTATTCATATGGATTCGGCGAAGCAACGCTCTCGCCCGAACTCAACGGCAGACAGATGGAGCGCCTTGTAAAGGCAAGTCCCATGCCCCTCACGGCTCTTGTCAGCGGACGTCTCCCGCTTATGATCTCGGAGTACTGCGTCCTGGGCAGTTTTCTTGGGAATCTCGATACGGGGAAATGCTCGATGCCCTGCCGTAGACAGGACTTTTACCTCCGTGACCGCAAGGGCGTGGATTTCCCCGTGAAGACCGATCAATTTTGCCGTATGCACATCTTGAACAGCAAGCAATTATCCCTGCTGCCCTATGTGCATCAGCTTCTCCATATGGGCGTGGCAACGCTGCGGATTGAGGGGCGCGGGATGCCGGTCAATGAGCTGGCGGGCATTATTCGGATGTATCGGGCTGCAATGCGGCACAAAGGCCCGCTCAGGGAAGAAGATGAGCAGTATCTGCGTATGCAGGAGGGCAATGATATTACACGCGGTCACTATTTCCGTGGAATCTTATAAGAGGTATCTATGGACACTGAGTCATTCAAGGTCTTGGAGTACGAGAAAATCACAAATTGGCTGGCATCATTTGCCGCCTCCGTACGCGGTAAGGAGCGCTGCCGCAGCGTCATACCGTCCGGCGACTACGATGCGGTCGTGCGACTCCATGCGGAAACGGCGGAGGCGGTACAGATTCAGCAGATGCAGTCGCCGCCCTTCGGCGGGATCTACGATCTGCGTGCAATCTTGAAAAAGGCGACAATGAGCTCCGTTCTCGAGCTCGATGAACTTCGTTCCATTATGAGTACAATGGGCGGCATGCGGAATGTGAAATATTTTTTTCGCGATCTCGTGCAGGATGTTTCGCTCCTCAAGGATATGGCAAGACCGATTGAAATCCTTGGCACATTGGAGCGTCATCTCAAGGATACGATTGATGAGCACGGGAATTTTCGCGATGATGCCAGCCCTGAGCTGCGCAGGATCACGCGCGAACTCCATACGGCGCAGGCACGTGTAAAGGATCGGCTGTCCGCCATCCTGCACGATGCGGCGAATCAGAAATATTTTCAGGAAGCGATTGTCACCGTGCGCGATGAGCGCTACGTTATTCCCGTCAAACAGGAATACCGCAATTATTTCCCTGGTGTGATTCACGATCAATCGTCAAGCGGTGCAACGCTTTTCGTGGAGCCGTTGGCGACGGTAGAGCTGAATAATACCGTGCGGCAGATGGGGCTTGCACGAGAGCAGGAGATTCAGCGCATCTTGCAGAAGCTCTCGGGGGAGATTGCACAGTCCGCCGCGATTCTCGCGGAAAATTGTGAGATTCTCGCGGAGATTGACCTTATCTTTGCCCGTGCGGGTCTTGCGCGCGAGATGGAGGCATATCAGCCGACGCTGAATCGGGACGGTGTTGTCCGATTAAAGCGGGCGCGGCATCCGCTGCTTTCAAAGGATAAGGTCGTACCAATTGATATCGAGCTCGGCAAGAACTTTTCCATACTCCTCATTACGGGACCAAATACGGGCGGCAAAACCGTGAGCATGAAGACGCTCGGACTCTTGGCACTTCTGGCGCAGTCCGGCTGCTTCCTGCCGACGGCGCCGGATTCGGAACTTCCCGTCTATCCCAATATCTATGCGGATATCGGAGACGAGCAGAGCATTGAACAGAGCCTTTCCACCTTCTCGGCGCATACGAGGAACATCGTCCGCATCATCGACAAGGCGCAGCAGGGCGACCTGATCCTGCTGGATGAGGTCGGGGCGGGCACCGATCCCGATGAGGGTGCTGCTCTTGCGCGCAGCATTATCGAGCACTTCTTGCAGCGTGATATTGCAGTTCTTGCAACGACGCATTATGCGGCGCTGAAGACCTACGCCTACACACAAACGGGCGTGGAGAATGCCTCGGTGGAATTCGACTTAAAGACGCTGCGTCCGACCTATCGCCTCCTGATTGGAATTCCGGGAGCAAGCAATGCCTTTTCGATCAGTCGGCAGCTCGGTTTGCCGCAGGAGATTGTTGCGCGTGCAGAAATCTATGTCAATGAGGAGCATACGCATTTCGAACGTGTTGTCAATGAACTCGAACAGGAAAAGAAGGACTATGAGGCAAGGAATCGTGTACTGTATGACAAAGAGCGTGAAATAACAGCTGTCGAGGCACGCCTGCGCAGCGAACGTGAAACACTTGCCGCTTCTCGGCAGGAGCTCCTGCACAAGGCGCGCGAGGAGGCAAATAACATCGTGCGCGAGGCACGGCGCAGCGCAGAGGAAACGATCAAGTCACTCAAGGATCAGTTCGATGATCACGGTGTCAAGGAGCGCCGCAAGGCGATTCAGGAAGCCCGAAACAGACTGGATGAGGCGTACGTTCCGGCACATACAGTGCGCAGTACTCCGGTCGGCAAACCCGTGCGCCCCGATGACATTCAGACCGGCGATATTGTCTATATTGACAGCCTCGCACAGGAGGGGACGGTGCTCTCCGTTCAGGGGCACGAGCTTGCTGTTCAAGTGGGCGGACTGCGCACGATTGTCAAGATGAGCGCATGCAGATTTGTCAAACGGAAAGCACCAAAGCCGCGTGTGGAGAAGGTGCGCATTGCGGCATCGATTTCCAGAAAAGCGGCGGAGATCCGACCGCAGATCGATGTGCGCGGCATGACCGTGTCCGAAGCGGAATCCGTGCTTGGAAAATTTATCGATGACGCTGTTTTCACGGGGCTCTCCAAGATCCTTCTGATTCACGGGAAGGGTACGGGTGCCCTGCGGCAAGGGCTGCAGGAGTATCTGAAACATCATCGCTCCGTACTGTCATTTGCGTTTGCGGATATTTCCGAAGGTGGCACCGGAGCGACTGTTGTGGAACTGAAATAGGCGATTCTGACAGCGTGCAGCTCCATTTTTGACAAAATATCCTTACAAAATTTGCGGTTTGTGTTAAAATAAGGAGAATTGGACACAGTATGCGCAGTGGAGAGACATCCAGACAGGAAGGTATCTATGCAGAAAAGCGAAAAAAAAGCAACAAAGAAGTCAAATAACGGCTCCGTTCTTGGAAAAGCAATTCTCGCCATGGGTCTGATCCTGTTTGTCATGATCATCGGCGTCGGCTGCGGATTCCTCACGGCAAGTCTGAATACCAGACCAAATCTCGCGGAGGATATTATGCCGCCGGCATCGTCTCAGATCTACGATATCCATGGCAATGAAATCGCCAATATCCATGCGGCTGAGAACCGCAGACCAGTCGGGATCAATGAGATTCCGAAGGATCTTCAGAATGCGTTCATTGCCGTTGAGGATAATCGGTTCTACGAGCACATCGGCATCGATCCCCGCGGCATTGTCCGCGCCGTTTGGGCAAATATTCGTGGCCGCACGGTCACGGAAGGCGGCTCTACGATCACGCAGCAGCTTGCCAAGAATGCCTATCTGACTCAGGATAGGACGCTGAAACGAAAGATTCAGGAAGTGTTTCTTGCACTCCAGCTCGAACGTCAGTATACCAAGCAGGAAATCCTCGAGCTCTATATGAACCAGATCTATTTCGGTCAGGGAGCGTATGGTGTTCAGGCTGCGGCACGCACGTATTTCGGCAAGGACGTCAAGGATCTGACGCTGAATGAATGCGCCATGCTGGCGGGCATTCCCAAGAGTCCGAACTACTATTCTCCGATCAACAACATCGAAGCCGCAACCGAGCGCAAAGCTGTGGTTCTCGATCAGATGGTCAAGTATGGCTATATCACGGAGAGCGAAGCAAACACTGCAAAGAAGGAATCGCTCTCCATCGCAAAGAGCAATAACGACGGCGGAAACGGACCCTCATATTTTGTCGACTATGTGCTGCAGCAGCTTGCGGAGAAATATGGCGATGATGCCATCTATAAGGATGGCCTCAAGATCTATACCACGATCGATATGGATCTCCAAGCCGCTGCGGAAAGCGCCATGCAGAATCTTCCTACGTACTTTACGGATGCAAATGGCATCGTTCAGCCGCAGGGGGCTTTGGTCGCCATCGATCCGCATACGGGATATATTCGCGCAATGGTCGGCGGACGCGGCACGGATCAGTTCAATCGTGCGACGCAAGCAGTGCGTCAGCCCGGTTCTGCGTTCAAGCCTTTTGTCTTTGCTGCGGCACTCGAGAATAAGTATACGCCGGATTCCATCATTGACGACAAGCCACTGAAGATTGGTGGATGGGAACCGCAGAACTACAGCCGCAACTTCTCGGGCAAGGTGCGGCTGCGCGATGTCGTGCGTTGGTCGCTGAATGTCCCGACGGTGCGCATCGCACAGGACATCGGCATCGATAAGGCAATCTATTATGCACAGGAGATGGGTATATCGACGTTTGTGCTCGACGGCGCGACGAATGACCGCAATCTTGCCATCGCACTGGGGGGTATGACGCGCGGTGTCACACCGCTGGAGCTCACGAGCGCATATGGTACGTTTGCGAATCGCGGCATTCATGTCCAGCCGGTTGCCATCCTCCGCGTCATCTCGCGCACGGGCAAGGTGCTCGAGGAGGCGGAGCGGAAGGAAAAAAGTGTCATCTCTGCAGCGAATGCCGCCACAATGACGGCGATGATGGAAGAGGTCATCCGACGCGGTACGGGAACGCGCGCCAACATCGGGAGACCTGCGGCGGGCAAGACAGGAACGACGAGCGATTATCATGACGCATGGTTCGTCGGCTATACGCCGGATCTCGTGGCAGGTGTCTGGATCGGCAATGACAGCGTAGGAGATTTGCACGGCATGGCAGGCGGAACCACACCCGCCGTTATATGGCAGGCCTTCATGCTGAAAGCCCATGCGGGACTTCCCATACGAAATTTCGAGGGTTCACCCGCATTTTCCGCCTCGTCTGATTCGGATGTTTCGATTGAAGATCCGGAAAAAGACAAAGACGTGAAGAAGAAAACAGATGATAAGGGGAAGGATGCAGGGAAGTCGACGTCTTCAAACTCAAATAAGAGCGGAGCGGATCGCTCCACATCTGCACCGTCGCGCACAGCATCTCCTGCGTCTGCAGAAGCACCAGAACCCGGGATGGGCGTAGAAAAAGGGCAGAACTGAGAAAGAGGTAATAGATTGAATGCTATTGATATACTCAAAGAGCGCGGATTTCTTGCACAATGTACCGATGAGGACGGGCTGCGCGAGCTGCTCGGTCAGGAACACATTTCCTTTTACACGGGATTCGATCCGACGGCAGACAGTCTCCATGCAGGCCATTTGATCGCGCTCATGGCGATGTCCCACATGCAGCGCGCGGGACACCGTCCGATCTGTCTCGTGGGAGGCGGCACCGGAACCGTTGGTGATCCCTCGGGGCGCACGGACATGCGCAAGGTGATGACGGACGAGACCATCCGCCATAATTGCGACTGCTTCCGTAAACAGATCTCTCGCTTCATTGACTTCTCGGATGATCGTGCAATCATGGTGGACAATGGGGACTGGCTGCGCAAGCTCAACTACATCGAGCTGCTGCGTGATGTCGGCGCACATTTTACCGTCAACCGCATGCTTGCTGCCGAGAGTTATAAGCAGCGCTGGGAGAAGGGGCTGACCTTCCTCGAGTTCAACTATATGATCATGCAGGCGTATGACTTCCTCGAGCTCAACAAACGCTATGGCTGCAAGCTGCAAATGGGCGGAGATGATCAGTGGTCGAATATCATCGCTGGGGTGGAGCTCTGCCGCCGCAAGAAAAATCTCACGGTATTCGGACTCACGAACAAGCTGCTCACGAAGAGCGACGGTACGAAGATGGGCAAGACGGCAGGCGGCGCGCTTTGGCTCGACGCAGAAAAGACCTCGCCCTATGACTTCTACCAGTACTGGCGCAATATCGATGATGCCGATGTAGAGATCTGTCTCTCCCTGCTCACCTATCTCCCAATGGAGGAAGTGCGCCGTCTTGCGGCTGCCGAGGGGCGGGAGATCAACCGCTCCAAGGAAATCCTTGCCTATGAGGCGACCAAGATCGTTCATGGCGAAGAGGAGGCGCGGAAGGCGCAGGAGACCGCGAAGACCCTCTTTGGCGGCGGCATGACGGCTGAGCTCCCGCAGATTCATGTGGAGATCGGCGAAAAACTCGTGGATGCGCTCACGTGCGGCGGCGTATTCCCCTCGAAGGCTGAGGCACGCCGTATGATTCAGCAGGGCGGGCTTACGCTGAATGATGTCCGTGTTGCGGACGAACACTACGTATTGCAGGAGTCGGATTTCACCGACGGCACCGCACTTGTCAAAAAGGGAAAGAAAAAGCACTATCAGCTTGTATATAGATGACCTCCTCCATGCGGAGCAGGTCTGGAAGGAGATCGAACGATGTCAGGACATTCAAAATGGGCAAATATAAAGCGTAAGAAGGGCGCAAATGACGCCATTCGCGGAAAGATCACAACGAAGATTGGACGTGAGATCACGATTGCCGTCCGTATGGGCGGTGGTGATCCGACGGGCAATATGCGCCTGAAACTGGCGCTTTCCAAGGCCAAGGCGAACAATATCCCAAAGGACAATATCAATCGCGCGATCCAGAAGGGACTTGGTGCGACAGAGGGTAGCAATTACGAGGAGGTTCTCTACGAGGGCTACGGCCCGGGCGGTACTGCGGTCATGCTCGATATCCTGACGGACAACCGCAACCGTACGGCGGCGGATGTGCGCCACCTCTTTTCCAAGTATGGCGGAAACCTCGGTCAGGATGGCTGCGTTGCATGGATGTTCAAGAAGAAGGCGGTCTTTATTGTAGAGTGTGAGGCATTCGACGATGAGGATGCCCTCCTTGAGATCGTATTGGAGGCCGGCGCAGAGGATATGCGCGCGGAGGATGATGTCTTTGAGATCATTGCCGA